>DASYKU010000123.1 GCA_035995165.1 Mycobacteriales bacterium | reverse complement strand
GGGTCGAGATCCTTCGCGTACACGTTCGGCTTGGCGTCGGCCGGCCGCAGGTCCTTGTAGATCGACGCGGTCCGGGTCGGGTGCTGGGTCAGCAACGAGTACGCCTTCACGTTGAAGGTGAAGCCCGGCGGCGTCCGCTGCGCCCACAGCTCGCTGTTCCGCTCGTTCGGCGGGGTGTAGTACGTCGAGTCGACCTCGACGATCGGGAAGCGCGAGGCGTAGTAGCCCAGCCGCTCCTCGGCCGACTTCGCGTCGTCCGGGTACCACCCGCTGGCCAGCAGGGTCTTGTCCGTCCACGACGCCGTACCGATCCGGATCTGTCCCACGGGTCCTGCCTACCCGCGGGGTACGACAGTTACTGCAGCGTGCCGGCGCGCCAGGCTGTCGCGGCGCGCTGCAGGGCATCGGCGCAGGCCTCGTTGCGCTCGGCCAGGCGGATCTCGTCCGCGGACATCTCCCGCCGCCCGGCCGCGACCACCCGGAAGAACGCCGCGGCCCGCTCCAGCGCCACGTCGAAGTCCCCCCGGTACGCCCCGGTGAGCACGGCCTCGGCCAGCGCCCGCACCGCGGCCGGGTCGGCGTCGTCGGCGACCCCGGCGACGACCTCGTCCACCGGCGCGTACGCCCGGCCGGCCCGGTACATCCGGGCGACCGCCTCGCCCTGCCGATCGGTCCAGGTCCGCAGCAGGTAGAGGACCCAGAGCGCGCCCGGCAGCGAGTCCGGCGGGGCGTCCCGCCAGAGCTCGGACAGGGTGTCCAGGCCGACGGTCTCGGCCAGGTCGACCAGCCGGGACGTCTCCGGCCCGGCGTCGCCGCGGCCGGCGTCGACCAGCGCGGCGGCCGTCGCGTGGGCCAGCTCGAGACGGGCCAGCGGCTCGCCGCCGGTCGCGGCGGCAGCCAGCGACTCGACGTGGGCGGAGAGCAGGGGGCGCTCGCGGCGGCGCTCCGGCTCGGGCACGCGGGGTCTCCTCCCGTCGCGGACACAGGAAACCGCGGTCTCCCCGGCCGCGGCGTCGCCAACCATGGTAGTTGGGCGTTCCGACAGAACGCCCCGATCCCGGGAGTCGTTGAGGCCGTTGACACGTTGGTACGGGGGAAGGCCGCCGCAGCGGCCGCAGCGGCGGACGGAGTGCACGTGAGCGACGGACAGACCGGCCAGGACACCGGCGGGTCGGAGCAGTACGGGGAGACCGGTGGTTGGCCACCGCCCGCTGCCGGCCAGCGCCGCTACGAGCCCGGCTCCGACACCCCGGCCGGAGCCGATTCGGCCGCGGGCTGGAGCGACCCCGCCGGGCCGACCCCCTGGGACCGCCCCGCCAACGAGCCCGACCCCACCCCGCAGGACCGGCCCGCGACCGGTGAACCCGGCCGGCCCGCGGCTGGCCGGCCGGGCGCTGGCCAGCCCGGCGCCTGGGGCAGCCGGCCCGGCGCGGACCAGCAGGGCGCCTGGGCCGGCGAGCCCGGCGCGACCCAGCCGGCGCCCAGTGGGGGCGGCCAGGCTGGCCCGACCGGGCCGAGCCCCTCGGGGGACCGGTCCGGGACGACCCCGCAGGGGCCGGCGTGGGCCGGACACCCCGGCGCGGCGCAGCAGGGGCCCGGGGGCGGTCAGCCCTGGTCACCGGGCGACTCGGCGTACGGGCGGCTGGCAGGCAACCCGCGCCAGAGCCAACCCCGGCAGCCGCCCCGCCGGCCCTGGGACAACCGCCCCCGGCGCGGACCGGTCCGCCGCCCGGCCGGCGGCACCCCCGTCACGATCGGCCTGATCGCGATCTGCGTGTTCGTCTACCTGCTCCAGCAGGCCGACCCCGCGATCACCGTCCGGTACGGCATGGTCCCCGCCTTGGTCGAGAACGGCCAGTACGAGCGGCTGATCACGGCCGCGTTCCTGCATGCCAGCGTGCTGCACCTGGCCACCAACATGCTCTCGCTCTACATCGTCGGCGCGCCGCTGGAACGGGTCCTGCGGACCGGCCGCTACCTGCTGATCTACTTCCTCTCCGCGCTCGGCGGCTCGCTGCTCTCGCTCTGGCTGAGCCCGGCGTTCAGCAACGGCGTCGGCGCCTCCGGCGCGATCTTCGGCCTGTTCGGCGCGCTGCTGATCCTGCGGCGGCGGGTCGGGATCGAGGCCAGCGGGCTGCTCGTGCTCATCGGGCTGAACCTGTTCATCTCCTTCGCGGTGCCGAACATCAGCTGGCAGGCGCACATCGGCGGGCTCATCACCGGCACCGTCGTCGCGCTCGGGCTGGAGGCGGGCAACCGGGTGAAGCGCCGCCCGAGCGGCTGAGCCGGGAGGCCGCCGTGGAAGGCTGGTGGCGTGGAGGGGGACGGCAACGGCTGGACGGTCTGCGCCCAGGGGCACCGGCACTGGGGTCTGTTCGGCGCCGCCGGCCTCCTGCTCCGGGACCGGGCCGACCCGGGCCCGTCGCCGCGTGACCACGCCGAGCCGGGCGCGTCGCCCGGCCGCACTGCGCCGGCCGCGTCGCCCGGCCGCACTGCGCCGGACCGCGACCGCGTCGTCCTGCAGCACCGGGCGCTGTGGTCCCACCAGGGCGGCACCTGGGGCGTCCCCGGCGGGGCCCGCGACAGCGACGAGACCGCCGTCACCGCGGCCCTGCGGGAGACGTACGAGGAGGCCGGCATCGACCCGGCGGCGATCCGGCCGTCCGGGCTGGTGACCGACGACCATGGCGGCTGAGCGTACACGACCGTGCTGGCGGCGCCGGCCGCGCCGGTGCGGCCGCGCGCGGTCGGCGGGGAGAGTGAGGAGGTCCGCTGGGTCGACGTACCCGCGGTGGACGACCTGCTGCTGCACCCCGGCTTCGCCGCGGCCTGGCCGGTGCTGCGGGCCGCACCGCCGCCGGTGCTGCTGGTCGTGGACGCGGCCAACGTGGTCGGCGCCCGCGGCCGCGGCGACGGCTGGTGGCGGGACCGGGCCGGCGCGACCGCCCGGCTGCTGGACGCGCTGACCCCGCTCACCGAGGGCCTCGCCCCGGCCGACCTGCCCGACGGCGTGCCCGCCGGCGCGCTCGACCTGGTGCTCCCCCGGGTCGTCGTGGTGGTCGAGGGCGCCGCGAGAGCCGTCCTGGACCGGGGCGACCACCGGCCGGTCGAGGTGGTGGCGGCGCCCGGCGCCGGTGACGACACCCTGGTCGGTGTCGCGTCGAACCGGGGGATCGACACCGCCGTGGTGGTAACCGCGGACCGCGGCCTGCGGGAGCGGCTGGACGCGGTCGGCGCGGGCTGGGTCGGTCCGTCCTGGCTGCTGCGCCGAATGGACGGCGCATGAATGCCACCCATCCCGGGCATGTCGCTATCAGTGCTCGGGTAACTACGTTGAGCGCCAGTACACGGGGCCGGAGGTGAGGGTGCGCGCACCGGATCACGAGCGCGCGCTGCGCTCGATGCGGGACGCCGTGGATCAGGAGCTCGCGGCCGCGGAGACCGGGGGCCGCCGCGCCACGTTCGGCGTGGACGCGACCCGGGTCGCCCG
>DASYKU010000122.1 GCA_035995165.1 Mycobacteriales bacterium | reverse complement strand
GGCTCGGGCTGGTCCGGGCACTGGTGCATGACCCGGCCGTGCTGCTGCTGGACGAGCCCGCGTCCGGGCTGGACCCGCGCAGCCGGGTCGAGCTGCGTGACCTGCTGCGCCGGCTGGCCGGCGAGGGCCGGGCGGTGCTGGTCTCCAGCCACATCCTGTCCGACCTGGAGGAGGTGGCGGACCGGGTGGTGTTCGTCAGCGCCGGCCGTACGGTCGGGCAGCACGCGATCGGGGACCTGCCGGCCGCGCGGGCGGCCCGGACGTACCGGCTGCGGGCGCTGGACCCGGCCGCGCTGGAACGGGCGCTGGAGGGGATCGGCGTGGGCTGGAGCGGGGCCGGGCACGCGGGTCTGGACGTCCAGGTGGTCGGCGGCGAGGAGGCCGCGGCCCGGTTCCTCGGCGAGCTGGTCGCGGCCGGGGTCCAGCTCACCGCCTTCGCGCCGCTCGGCGGATCGCTCGAAGCCACCTACCTCGACCTCGTGGAGGGTCAGCGGTGAACGGGATCCTCACGGTTGCCCGGCTGGAGTTCCGGCTGCGGATCCGGGCCGGGCGCTGGCGCTGGCTGGTCGGTGCCTGGTTCGTGGTGCTGGCGGTGGTCACCTGGCTGGTCCGCAACGCCGCCGCGCAGCCCAACGTCTTCGGCACCGACGTGCAGGCGGAGCGCACGCTCGGCGCCGTCATGTTCGGCGTCGTCGTGCTGGTCGTCCTGGCGCTGGCGCTGCTGGTCGCGCCGGCCCTGGCGGCGCAGTCCGTCAACGGCGACCGGGAGCGCGGGACGCTGGCGACCCTGCAGGTCACCCGGCTGCGGGCGAGCGAGATCGCGCTCGGCAAGCTCGTCGCCTCCTGGGGCACCGCGCTGGTGTTCCTGGCCGTGACGCTGCCGCTGGCGCTGTGGTGCTACGTCGAGGGCGGCCTGTCCGTGATCCGCGTCGCCGGCGTCTACCTGGTCACCGCGTTGCTGCTCGGGGTGGTCTGCGCGATCTCGCTCGGCCTGTCCGCGTTGCTGGCCCGCTCGACCACGTCCGGGGTGCTGGCGTACCTGACGGTGTTCGCGTTGTCGGCCGGCACCGCGATCGCCTTCGGACTGGTCACGGCCAGCACCCAGCAGGAGGTCACGGCGATCAGCCGGTCCTGCGACCCGTCCGGCCGCAACTGCATCGACGACCCGTACCGGACCACGATCGCGCGGCCGGACCGGACCTGGTGGCTGGTCGCGCCCAACCCGTTCGCGGTGCTGGCCGACTCGGCCCCGGCCGGTCCCGTGCGCCAGATCCGGCTGCCGAACGGGGACGTGATCAAGGAGCCGGCCGACGTCGACGTCCTCGGCTCCCTGTCGCGCTCGCTGCACCGGATCCGGGCGACGCCGGCCGCGCTGCAGGACGAGAACGGCACCTCGTACGGCGTGCCGCCGGGCGTCACCGGCGGGCCGGTCTGGCCGCTCGGGCTCGGGATCGACCTGGCCCTGGCCGCGGGCGCGCTCTGGATCGCCACCATCCGGCTCCGAACGCCGACCACGCGGCTGGCCCGCGGCCAGCGGATCGCCTGAGGACGCCGTTGCGGTGACCGGGTAGTCTGGCGCCGTGGCGTACGAGAGGACCCTGCTCCTTCTCTGCCGCGGCGGGGCCTTCTAGAGGCCGGCTTCCCCGTCGCGGGGTCCTCGGCTGGTCGGCCGCCGCCCGCCCCGCATCGAGGGAGCCCCAGAGCCGTGTCTTTCCGCTACGAGCCGCCCGTCCAGAACCCGTCGGGCATGCCGTTCGCGCGCTACCAACCCTTCACCCCGATCGAGCTGCCCGACCGCCGCTGGCCGGCTGCGCGGATCGAGACCGCCCCGCTGTGGTGCTCGGTCGACCTCCGCGACGGCAACCAGGCGCTGATCGACCCGATGACGCCGGCCCGCAAGCGGCGCATGTTCGAGCTGCTCGTACGGATGGGCTACAAGGAGATCGAGGTCGGCTTCCCGTCGGCCTCGCAGACCGACTTCGACTTCGTCCGCGAGATCATCGAGCAGGACCTCATCCCCGACGACGTGACGATCCAGGTGCTGACGCAGGCCCGCGAGCCGCTGATCGAGCGGACGTACGAGTCCATCGCCGGGGCTCCGCGGGCGATCGTGCACCTCTACAACTCGACCTCCGCACTGCAGCGCCGGGTGGTCTTCGGCCTGGACAAGGCCGGCATCACCGCGATCGCGACCGACGCGGCCCGGCTCTGCCTCAAGCTGGCCGAGTCCAGCGGCGACACCGAGGTCCGATTCGAGTACTCGCCCGAGTCGTACACCGGGACCGAGCTGGACTACGCGCTGGACGTCTGCGGCGCGGTCCTGGAGGTCTGGCAGCCGACCCCGTCCTGGCCGGCGATCATCAACCTGCCGGCCACCGTCGAGATGGCCACCCCGAACGTGTACGCGGACTCCATCGAGTGGATGTCGCGCAACCTGCCCCGCCGGGACGCGGTCGTGCTCTCGCTGCACCCGCACAACGACCGCGGCACCGCGGTCGCGGCGGCCGAGCTGGGCGTGCTGGCCGGCGCCGACCGGGTCGAGGGGACGCTGTTCGGCAACGGCGAGCGGACCGGCAACGTCGACCTGGTGACGCTGGGCCTGAACCTGTTCTCCCAGGGCGTCGACCCGATGATCGACTTCTCCGACATCGACGAGATCCGCCGCACCGTCGAGTACTGCAACCAGCTGCCCGTGCACGAGCGCCACCCGTACGGCGGCGACCTCGTCTACACCGCGTTCTCCGGCTCGCACCAGGACGCGATCAAGAAGGGCTTCGACGCGCTCTCCCGGGACGCCGAGGCGGCCGGTGTCCCGGTGTCCTCGTACGAGTGGGGCGTGCCCTACCTGCCGATCGACCCGAAGGACGTCGGGCGCTCGTACGAGGCGGTCATCCGGGTCAACTCGCAGTCCGGCAAGGGCGGCGTGGCGTACCTGATGAAGACCGAGCACGCGCTCGACCTGCCGCGCCGGCTGCAGATCGAGTTCTCCCAGGTGGTGCAGCGGGTCACCGACTCCGAGGGCGGCGAGGTCGACGCGGCCCAGCTGTGGTCGGTGTTCTCGGCCGAGTACCTCGCCGAGGGGCCGGTCCGGCTCGTCCGGCAGTCGTCGTCCACTGTGGACGGTGTGGTCGAGGTGACGGCGACCGTGACCGTCGACGGGGCCTCGCAGTCGATCACCGGGCGGGGGAACGGGCCGATCGCGGCGTTCACGGCCGGGCTGGCGCCGCTCGGATGGGACGTCCGGGTGCTCGACTACGCCGAGCACGCGCTCTCGGCCGGCGGGGACGCGCGGGCGGCGGCGTACCTCGAGGTCCAGATCGGCGAGCGGGTGCTCTGGGGGGTCGCGGTCGACGAGAACATCGTCACCGCCTCGCTGCACGCGGTCCTCAACGCGATCGCCCGGGTCGCCCGCAGCTGAACCGTGGCCGGGGCGGCTTCCGGCTGCGACCATGAGGAGGTGACCGGGCCGGACCTGCTCGAGTCCGGGTCCGCCCGGCCGTCCTCCCGGCCGCCCCGGCACCGGCTGGCCGGCGTCCTGGTCGTGCTCGCGCTGGTCGCGACCGGCATCGTGCTGGCCGTCCGGTCCACCCCCGGCGCGCCGGCCGCGCCGAAGCCGGTCCCGGCCGCCGCCCCGGTCACCCCGCTGCAGCCGCACTACTACGTCTACGACGTCGCGGTCGCCGCCGGGAAGGTCTACGCGCTGACCGGCTTCTGCGTGGCCCACTGCGGCTACCGGCTGCTGACCTGGGACGGCACCAGCTGGACGACCACCGGGCTGACCGTCCCGCACGAGGCCACCTCCCCCGGCCGGCTGCTGGTCACCGGCGCGCACGACCGCTACCTGGCCGTGCTCGACGGCACCGCGCCGGGCACGTACGTCAGCGTCGACGGCGGCAAGGAGTTCGGGCTGCGGCCGGGCGGGGACGGCGCCGCGGTCGCGACCGTGCCGGCCGGCCTGGTAGCGGAGCTCGGCACCGGCGGGATCGGTGTCTTCGACCCGGTCGGCGGTAGCTGGCACCCGCTGCGGCAGCAGCCGATGGCCGGTCTGCTCGCGGTCACCGGCAGCGGCGGCACGCTCTACGCGGCCGCCCGCAGCGGCACCGCGCTGGTCGTCGCGACCAGCCGGGACGCCGGCCGCAGCTGGACCCGGACGACGGTGACCAAGGCCGCGTACAAGACCCCGGAGCTGGGGTTGGTCCCGGGCGACGACGGCTCGGCGTACCTGGTCGTGACCCGGCCGCTGCCCGCGGGCGAGCCCGGCGTGGCCACGGTCTGGCACAGCGGGAAGTCCTGGACCCAGGTGATCGACTACTCCGATGCCGGCGGCGGCACCCCGAAGTACACGACCGCGGTCTCGCTGTCGGCCGGCGGCGTCCTGTTCGCCGACGGCAGCAGCGGCGGTCAGCTCGCCTACGACACCGGCCGGACGGTGAACTTCTACCTGCCGGCCGGCCGGGTCGGCGACCCGCCGCTGATCCCGACGACCCTGCGCCGGGCCGCGGACGGCACGGTCGCCGCGATCACCGCCGACGGCTGGCACCTGCTGCTGCGCCGGGACCGCGACGTCGGCTGGTCCGTGCTCCCGCTGCCGGCATGAACCCCGGGGACGTGCTCACCGGTGGCGACGACCGGCCGCCGTCCCGGTCCCGGCGCGGGCTCGTCGCCCTGGTCGTCCTCGCCCTGGCCCTCGGCGTCCCGGCACTCGTCCACTCGAACCGGGACCGCCCGGCGCCGATCACCGTGGTCGCGCCGCCGACCCGCTCGACCGTGGTCTCGGTCGCCGTCGGCACCCGCTGGGCGTACGCGCTGGTGTCCACCTGCGACGGCCGGATCGTGCACGAGTGCGACTACCGGCTGCACCGGCGCTCGTTCAGCACGCCGGGTTGGCAGGCGCTGCCGATGCACGTCACCGGCCGCACCACCACCAGCCTGGACATCTCCCTGCGGGTCACCCCGGACGACCGGGTGATCCTGGTCGACGACAGCACCGTGTACGCCTCGGCCGACGGCGGCGCCACGGTCACCACCGCGCACCTGCGGCCCGGCCGGCCGGTGGCCGTGCTGCCGCCGGGCGCCGTGCTGGCCACCGGGCTCTGCGCGAGCTGCGGCAGCACGGTGACCGTGCTGGACCCGGTCAGCGGCGAGTTGTCGGCGCTGCGGTCACAGCCGCGATTCACCGCCTTCGGCCTGCAACTGGCCGAGGCCGACGGGCCGGTGCTCTGGGCCGCACAGGTCGGCCCGCGCGGCGGCAGCACGGCCGTGAGCCCGGACGGCGGCCGGACCTGGCGGACGATCCCGCTGGCCGGCGGCATGGTGACCACCGGCGCGGTGCTGCTGACCACGGTCCCGGGCGGCGGCGCGTACCTGATCGGGCGCCGGGCGGGCACCGACCTGCCCGACGTCCGGCGGATCGACTCGCCCGCCGGGACCTGGCGCCGGCTCACCCCGCCGACCGGCCCGGTCGCCGCGTACTCGGCCGTGGCCGACGAGCGCGGGCTGCTGATCGGGGACGGCGACGGGCACGCCTGGCGGCTGATGGCGGACGGCTCGTTCCTGCAGCTGACCGCGACGCCCGGCTTCCTGGCCGGCGGTCCGGGCCGCCTCCTGCTGGGCCTGCCCACGACCCCCGGCACCGTCCTCGTCTCGTACGACGGGGGCGTGAGCTGGCGGGACGAGCGGGTCGGCTGACCGACCGCGGTGCCCCGGCGGCCTGGGGGAAGGCCTGAGGGAGCACCGCGGCCGGTGGCCCGCGGGTGGTGTGGTGGGTGTGCGGGCGCCCAGCCGGCAGAGGCACGCCGGCGTACCGGGGGCCTAGGTGGCCCGATCGGGGGCGATCGGTCCCGGTGTCCAGGGTCCCCGCCGGGAACACGGCTGAGACGGACGGGCAGTTCACGCACCTACCATCGGATCGTGGCCGACGTGCTGAGCAGTGGCGGGCCACCGCGTCCGGCGCGGCAGCGGCGCCGGTTCTCGATCGCCGCGGCCGCGGTGGTCGCGGGCGTCGCCGTGCTGCTCGCGGCCCGGTCCGCGCCCGGCCACCCGGAAACCGCGCCGACGCCCACCCCGGTACCGATCTCCCGGACGCCCGGGCCGGGCGTGGTCTCGGTCGCCGTCGGCACCCGCTGGGCGTACGCGCTGGTGGCCGAGTGCGACCCGGCCACGGTCCGGGCCTGCGGCTACCGGCTGCACCGGCGCCCGGTCGACGGGAGCGCCGGCTGGACCGCGCTGCCGCTGGTGACCGAGACCCGGACCACCGTCGGCGTCGTCCCCACCCTCGCGGTCAGCGGCGACGACGTGGTGACCGTGCTGGAGCAGTCGACCAGCGGGCGGGTCTACTCCTCGACCGACGGCGTCGGCGCCAGCCAGCACCAGCTCGCCCGCGGCCGGCCGATCGACGTCGTCCCACCGGCCGGGCTGCTGGACTCGGACGTGTGCGCGAGCTGCCACGAACGGCTGGTGGCACTGGAACCGGGGACCGGGTTGCTGCGGCCGCTGCGAAACCAGCCGTTCCCCGGGGCCGGCGTCCGCGCGTACACGATGCGCGGGAGCACGGCCTGGGCCGTCTCGACCACCCGTACGGACGTGACCAGCGCGGTCAGTCTGGACCGCGGCCGGACCTGGACGACGGTCCCGGTCCGCGGGCTGGCCCCGGACTTCGACGTGCTGCGCCTGGTCACCGGTCCGGACGGGGCCGCGTACCTGCTCTGCAGCACCACCCGCACCGACGGGAACAGCCGGCTGATCGGGGTCTGGGCGATCCGCGGGCCGACCGGCAGCTGGGCGCGGATGCCCGGGCCGGTGCCGCGCAGCGTCCGGTCCGCGCTGGTCGGCGAGCGCGGCCTCATCGTCGCCGACCCCGGCGGGACGGTCTGGCTGCTGCAGGAGGACGGGTCGTTCGCCGCGCTGCCGGACCCGGGCCCGACCCGGCCGGACCAGGTCAGCACCGGTCCCGGCGGGATCCTGGCGGCGGTGCCGCGGGGGCGGATCCCGGACCCGCTCGTGCTCACCTCGTCCGACGGCGGCGAGACCTGGCGGACCGAGCGGATCACCTGAGGGACGGGCCGACGCGCCCATCGGTCCTGCCCCGGCCGCGTCGGCCCTGCCGGCGCCTCAGCCGGGTCGGCCCTGCCCGGTCGGCCCTGCCTGGTCGGCCCTGCCCGGTCGGCCCTGTCGGCGGCCCGGATCGGGTCGGGTCGGCCCCTGCCGGCGGCCCGGATCGGGTCGGCCCTGCGGGCGGCCCGGGTCGGCTCCTGTCGGCGGCCCGGATCGGGTCAGACGTCCAGGAGCCGGCGGCCGGAGAACGCGCGGCCGAGCGTGACCTCGTCCGCATACTCCAGGTCGCCGCCGACGGGCAGGCCGCTGGCCAGCCGGGTCACCTTCAGGCCTATCGGCTTGATCAGCCGGGCCAGGTACGTCGCGGTCGCCTCGCCCTCCAGGTTGGGGTCGGTGGCCAGGATCAGCTCGGTCACCACCCCGTCCTGCAGCCGCAGCAGCAGCTCCCGCACCTTCAGATCGTCCGGGCCGATGCCCTCGATCGGGCTGATCGCGCCGCCGAGCACGTGGTAGCGACCGCGGAACTCGCGGGTCCGCTCGATCGCGACGACGTCCTTGGGCTCCTCGACAACGCAGATCACCGTGAGGTCGCGGCGGACATCCCGGCAGATCCGGCACTCCTCGGCCTCGGACACGTTGCCGCAGATCTTGCAGAACTTGACCTCGTCCTTCACCCGCTGCAGCACGGCCGCGAGCCGGCTCACGTCGGCCGGCTCGGCCGCGAGCAGGTGGAAGGCGATCCGCTGCGCGCTCTTGGGACCGATGCCCGGCAGCCGGCCGAGCTCGTCGATCAGGTCCTGGATCGCGCCCTCGTACACGAGGCCCTACATCCCCAGGCCGAGGCCACCCATGCCCTGGGTGAGCGGGCCCATCCGCTGGCCGGCGAGCTCCGCGGCGGCGCGGTTGGCATCCCGGATCGCGGCGACGACGAGGTCCTGCAGCGTCTCCACGTCCTCCGGGTCGACCACGCTCGGGTCGATGACCACGGACTTCAGCTCGTTGGAGCCGGTGACGGTCGCGGTCACCAGGCCACCGCCCGCGGTGCCGGTCACCTCCGTCTGGGCCAGCTCCTCCTGCGCGGCGAGCAGCTCCTGCTGCATCTTCTGCGCCTGCTTCATCAGCTGCTGCATGTTGGGCTGGCCACCGGGTCGCACCGCGGGTCTCCTGTGCTCGGCTGTTGGTCCTGCGAGCCTATCCGGCGGGTACGACGATCCGGGAACTGGCAGGCTGGGTCCGTGCCCGCCGTTCCGCGCCTGGTCGCTGCGGCCGGCCTCGTCCTGCTGCTGGCCGGATGCGGCTCGGCTGCGCCGCCGCTCGCGCTGTCCCCGTCGACGCCGCTCGCGGCGCCGCCACCGACGGCGTCCCTCTCTCCGGCGCCGTCCTCGGCGACGCCCACCCCCTCCGCCTTGGCGACCCGGCCGATGCCGTCGCCCGCGGCCTCCCCGTCGCCCTCGCCCTCGGCGGTGCCGCGGCCGGTCGTCGTGCTCGACCCCGGGCACAACGGCGGCAACGCGACCCACACCGCCGAGGTGACGAAGCTGGTCGACGCCGGCCGCGGGCTGCGCAAGCCCTGCAACGAGGTGGGCGCCGAGAACAACGCCGGCTACGCGGAGCACTCGTTCAACTGGGACGTCGTGGTCCGGTTGCGCGGGCTGCTCGCCGCCCACGGCATCGACGTACGCCTGACCAGGCCGAACGACACCGGTGTCGGTCCCTGCGTGGACGTCCGGGGCCGGTTCGGCAACGGACAGGAGGCGGCCGCGGTGGTGTCCGTGCACGCCGACGGCGGGCCGGCGAGCGGGTCCGGGTTCCACGTCATCGAGGAGACCGGGGCGTCAGCGGCGACCCAGCGGCTGGCCCTGGCCGTACGCGCTGCGATGCGAGCGGGCAGCGGGATGGACTACGCGACGTACATCGCCGGCGGTGATGGCCTGGACGTCCGCGGCGACCTGGGCGGGCTGAACCTCTCCACCCGGCCGTCGGTGCTGGTCGAGGCCGGCAACATGCACAACCGAGCGGACTCGGGGCTGCAGACGTCAGCGGCCGGGCGGCAGCGGATCGCGGTCGCCCTGGAACGCGGGATCCTCGCCTACCTCGGGATCTAGCTCTCCATCCGTTTCGCTCCCAGCGTCGACTGGAGGAGCGAGATCGCGGCCTCCTCGGGGTCGACCCGCTGGGCGCCGGCGCTGGGCTCGGAGGTCGGTGGGCTCGGCTCGCCGTCGCGCGGGTCCTCGTCCGGCGGCGGCGGTCCGCCCGGCTCGCCGCCCCCGGCCGCGCCACCGCCGTCGACGGTGACCGCGATCCGCCAGTCGACCCCGAGCACGTCCTTGACCGCGGCCCGTACGACCTCGGTGTTCGCCTCCTGCGCCAGCAGCCGGGACAGCGGTACCGAGGAGATCGTCAGCGTCAGCACACCGTGATCGACGGAGTGCACGGAGACGTTCATCAGCAACGCGTGAGCCGTACGGCGGCGGCGTTTGACGGAGTCGAGCACCTCGGGCCAGATCCGCCGTACGGCGGCGGCGTCGAGTTCGCCGACCGGGGTGTGTGGACGGGGTTCGGCCGCACGCTGGGCCGGAACCGCGGGCTCGCTCGGCGCGCGGCTCGCGGGTTCGCCCCAGCTGTCGGCCGCACCGGCCCGGGAATCCGTCGGCGCGCTGTGCGCGGTCTCGTCGCCGGGCCGGTCACCCGTGTCCGGCTGTCCGTCCCGCGCGCCCTGCGTGGGCCCCGCGCTCGTCCGATCGCCTCGACCAGCCGCCTGCCCGGCGCGACCGCCCGCCTGCTCGGCGCCGCCGGCCGCCTGCTCGCCGCCGCCGGCCGCCTGCTCGGCGCGGCCGGCCGCCTGCTCGGCGCGGCCGGCCGTCTGCCCGGACCGGCCGCCTGCCTGGCCAGCCGCACGGCCAGCTTGCCCGGCTCGGCCGGCCGCCTGCTCGGACCGGCCGCCGGCCTGCTCGGCTCGCCCGGCCGCCTGCTCGGACCGGCCGCCCGGCTGCTCGGCCCGGCCGCCCGCCTGCTCGGCCGAGCCGTTCGCGGCACCCGACCGCCCGGCCGCAGCGCCGGACCGCCCCGTAGCGCCGCCCGCCTGCTCGCTCGAACCGCCCCGCCCGCTCGGGCGAGGAGCGTCAGCGACCCGCGCCGGTCGCTCGTCGACCTCCGCGGACTCTCCGCTCGCCGCGAGCCGGCGCTCCATCCGCTCCATCCGCTGCAGCAACGCGGCCCCGTCACTGCTGGCCGAGGGCAGCAGCATCCGGGCCGAGACCAGCTCCAGCAGCAGCCGCGGCGACGTCGTCCCGCGCATCTCGATCAGCCCGGTGTGCACGATGTCGGCCAGCCGGGACAACGTCGCGGTGCCGAGCCGCGCGGCCTGGTCGGTCATCCGCTCGACCTGGTCGGGCGGGCAGTCGATGATCCCCTTGGTGTTCGCGTCCGGTACGGCGTCGAGCAGGACCAGGTCGCGCAGCCGCTCCAGCAGGTCGGTCGCGAACCGGCGCGGGTCGTGTCCGGCCTCGACCACCCGGTCGACGGTCTCGTACACCGCGGCCGAGTCGCCGGCCGCCAGCGCGTCGACCATCTCGTCCAGCAGCGCACCGTCGGTGACGCCGAGCAGCCCGACGGCCCGCGCGTACTGCACGCCGTCGGGTCCGGAGCCGGCGATCAGCTGGTCCAGCACGGACAACGCGTCCCGGGCCGATCCGCCGCCGGCCCGGACGACCAGCGGAAGCACGGTCGGCTCGACCGCGATCCCCTCGGCCGTGCAGATCGAGGACAGCAGCCCGCGCATCGTGCCCGGCGGGATCAACCGGAACGGGTAGTGGTGCGTCCGCGACCGGATCGTGGTCAGCACCTTGTCCGGCTCGGTCGTGGCGAAGACGAAGACCAGGAACTCCGGCGGCTCCTCGACCAGCTTGAGCAGGGCGTTGAAGCCCTGCGTGCTGACCATGTGGGCCTCGTCGACGATGTAGACCTTGTAGCGCGAGCTGACCGGCGCGAAGAACGCCCGCTCGCGCAGATCCCGGGCGTCGTCCACGCCACCGTGCGATGCCGCGTCGATCTCGATCACGTCGAGGCTGCCGGGCCCGTCCGGCGCGAGCGCGACGCACGAGTCGCAGGTCCCGCACGGATCGGGCGTCGGCCCGCGGGTCTGGCAGTTCAGCGAACGGGCCAGGATCCGGGCGCTGGAGGTCTTGCCGCAGCCGCGCGGCCCCGAGAAGAGGTAGGCGTGGTTCACCCGGCCGCTGGACAGCGCCTGCATGAGCGGCTCGGTGACGTGCTCCTGACCGACCACCTCGGCGAAGGTCGCCGGTCGGTATTTCCGGTAGAGCGCGAGAGCCACGCCGCGACTCTAGTGCTCCGGTACGACAGCCTCCGCGCCTGAGCCGAACACCCGTTCTAGCGCCCGGACTGACCGATCTGCGACGCTGGTGTGGTGATCGTCGGTGCGCTCGTCGGGCTGGGCGCTCTGCTGCTCGCCGCCGCGGTCGTGGGCGCGGCGGGGTCCTCCCGTGCGCACGCGGCGTACCGGGAGGCGTTGCGGGAGCTGCGCGACGGCGACCGGCGGCTGGAGCCGGGCGCCGGTCCGGGTCGCCGCCTCGAGGACGAGCTGCGCTGGTACGCCGACGTCGCCGCCTCCGGCCGCGACTCCGGCTGGCGTACGTCCGCCGTCGTCGTCCTCGCGCTCGGCGTCGGCTCGCTCCTGCTCGGCAGCTGGGCCCTCGCGCTCGCCCCGCCGCCGCTGAGCGTGGTCGCGGTCGCCGTCCTCGTCGCCGCAACCCTGCTGATCCTCGCGTTGGCGCTGCTGGACGGCCGGCGCTTCGAGCAGGCGCTGCGGACCGCCGCCCGTCGCTCCGCGCTCGGCAACGTCCGCCGGCTGGAGGACGCGCTGGTCGCCGTCGACGGCGAGACGGACCGGGTCCGGCGCGCGCACAAGAATTGGCTGCGTACGCGGGCCGCGTCCTATCCGCTCGCCTCCCAGCTCGCGTCCCAGCGCCGCCGGACCTTCGACCGCGCGCTGGACCGCCGGGCCCGCGCCCAGGCCGCGGTGACGCGCGCGGTGCCGGTCGAGCTGACCGGGATCGCCGTCCGCCCGCCGGACGGGTACGCCGACGGCCTGCGCGGGCTGTCCCTCCTCGTCGCCGGCGGTCCGCTCGACGACGACGCCTGGGCCGCCGCGGTCGCCGACCTGAGCCGCGCCGCGGAACGCGACGGCCCTCGCCGTACCCGCTGGCTGTCGGCTCTGGCCGCCTGCGCCGAGCTCCGCGACGACCCGCCGGCCCGCGAGTCCGCCGCCCGCTGGGCCCTGGACGCAGCCGCCCTGCCACCGCGTCCCCTGGGTGACCCGCGCACGGACCCGCTGCCGGACGCCGTCGCCGTCGAACCGGTCCGCCCGGACACCTGGGAAGGCGCCCTCCGCCGCGCCCGCGCGAACGCCGCCGGTCCGCTGTTGCTGAGCGAACTCACCCTCCGCTGGGCGTACGCGCTGGTCACGATCGACCCCGCCGCCCTCGACCCGGCCGTCCTGGCCGCCGCCGAGATCATGACCGAGACCGCGGACCCCGACGAGTACCTCCGCCGGGTCCGCCCCGGCTTCGAGTCCCTCGGCGCCACCAGCCCCCAGCTCTCCCGCCTGGTCCCGCAATGGACCGCCCCCGAGCCCTCCCCGGCTCGGGACGACGAGCCTCTCCCCGCTGCCTCGCCCACCGACCGCACCGTCGAACTCCCCGACCGCCACTGACCACCGGCGCCCGGCTGCCCGCTGTCCGCCGGCGGACCGCTGACCTGGTGGCGCGGGACCTCTGCCGATGGAATCCGTCGCAGGGGAACCGGTGGGTCACCTCGCGTCCGGCGAGACCGCTGCCGTAGCGGGCTCAGGGACCTCCACACCCGGCATGGCCCCGGCGCCGCGGGAACCGCCGACCCTGCCGGCCTCCGCGTCATTGACGCGGCCTCCGCACCACGGAGAAACCCGCTGACCTGCGGGTTCCGTACATGAAGGGACCCCCCGCACACCCGTCAGAGCTCGCTTATCCTTGCTGCCTTCCGGCCCTGGGGAGGTTCACGAGGTGGACGCCGCACGAGGGGTCTCGGGACACAGTACCCGCCCCAGCGCCCCCGTCGCCGCCCGGTAGACTGCCCGGCGGAGGATTCGCCTAGTGGCCTAGGGCGCACGCTTGGAAAGCGTGTTGGGGGAGACCCCTCAAGGGTTCGAATCCCTTATCCTCCGCCCTTTCCGACAAGGCGACAGTCGCGAACTCTCGACCGAGAATGGGTGCGGCCGACTGAGTGAGCCCATTACCTGCCGGCCACGAGCGGCGGGCGCACGCGCACGGACAGGCACGTGACGCAGCCCTCCAGCTTCTCGAATTCGGTGATCGGCACCGGCAGCACGTCGAGGTCGCGCTCGCGCAGCAGCGCGGCCGTGCGGGGAGCGGCCGCGGACATGACCACGGCGCCGTCCCCGAGGTCGACCACAGCGGTGCCATGTTCCTCGGGCACGTCCAGCAGCCGCGGGTACGGATGCGGGGTGTCGAGGGTCGGGGCGAAGGCGAGCACCGTGCCGTCGGGCAGCGCCGTGACCGCCGACTTGAGGTGCAGCACTCTCGTCACGGGCACCGGCACGACCGTCCAGCCACGCGGCTCGAGCAGGGCGGCGAGCCCGCGGATGCCCTCGGCGTTCGTCCTCGTTCCCCGACCGACGTAGACGGTACGGCCGATCTTCAGCACGTCCCCGCCGTCGAGGGTGCCGGCGGCGATGCGGGCGACCGACAAGCCCGAGCCGTCGAGGGCGCGGGCCGTGGACGCGACCTCGCCGCGCCGAGACGCTGCCCCGGGCCGGGTCAGCACGACCAGGTCGTCGAACACCACGGCGGTGTCCTCGACGAAGACGCCGTCGGGGTGCTCGTCGGCCGGCTCGATCTCGGTGACCGCCCAGCCGCGCGCAGCGAACACCGCGACGTACCCCTCCCACTGCCGCCGGGCCAGGTCGGTGTCGACCGGCGAGTGGGTGAGGTTGGTCAGCTCACCGGCAGCCAGACGTGGCGACGGCCGGCGGACCAGGACGCGAGGGCTGACGGGCACGGGCGTCACCGTATCCACGGCGCCGGACCCCGGAGCCGCGACGCCCAGGAGCGACGCGCAGGGTGGACGCATGACACGCGTCCTCATCACCGGATCCACCGCCGGCCTCGGCCTCATGGCCGGGCGCCTCCTCGCCGCGGACGGGCACGCGGTCACGGTGCACGCGCGCTCCCCCGAACGAGCCGCCGCGCTGACCACGGACGTCGTCGTCGGCGACCTCTCGACGATCGCGGGCATGCGAGCCGTCGCCGCGCAGGCCAACGAGAAGGGCCGCTACGACGCGGTCATCCACAATGCCGGCGTCGGTTACCGGGAGCCGCGGACCACGACCGCCGACGGGCTCGAGCACGTGTTCGCGATCAACGTGCTCGCGCCGTACCTGCTGACCGCGCTGATGCAACGGCCCGACCGGCTCGTCTACCTCAGCTCCGGGATGGCCCGCGGCGGCGACCCCGGCCTCGACGATCCACAGTGGACGGACCGGCGGTGGAACGGCGCCCAGGCCTACTCCGACAGCAAGCTGTACGACCTCCTGCTCGCCTTCGGCATCGCCCGCCGCTGGCCCGGCGTGCGCTCCAACGCCGTCGAGCCGGGCTGGGTCGCCACCAGGATGGGCGGCCCCGGCGCGCCCGACGACCTGGCTCAGGGCCCGGTCACCCAGGCCTGGCTCGCGGCCGGCGACGACCCGGCGACGCGGGTGACCGGCGAGCTCTTCTACCACCGACGACCGCAGCCGGCGCCGGCGGAAGCGCACGACGCCAGGTATCAGGACGCGCTCCTGGACTACTGCGCCGACCTCACCGGCACGCCGTTTCCCAGCTGACAAGGAGAGTCGTGGACGTCGGCGCAGGCGGGAAACGCGGACGGCGGGGTCACGGCCGTCAGAGTGCCCCGGACTCCACCACCGAGGACTGGGGGAAGGCCCGCTCGGCCAGTTCCCCGTCGAGGCGGCGGTAGCGGGCCAGGACGTGCCCGGCCTCGACCGTGCCCACTACCACCGCCGGCTGCCAGGTGCCGAGTACGAAGACCCACACCGGCTCTCCGGGCTGGTACGCCGACAGCGCGCCAGCATCGTCACCATCGGTCATCGGCAATCCTCGTCCAGAGGGCTCGACAGCAGTCTCGGATCAGGCACCGATGTCGTTGAGGGATACACAGAGAGTAAGAACTTCTTCCCCTCACCGTCAAGACCCCTAAACTGTGAACGTGTCGTACGCCGACGACGAGTTCGATTCGGTACGCCGGGACGGAGATCCCCGTCGCCAGGGTCGGCGTGCGACCGAGCTGTTGTCGATCTACCAGCAGCGCATGACGGAACTCGCCCGGCTGCGCCGCGAATGCATGCGGCAGCTGCAGGACGAGGGCCTCAGCTACTCGGCCGTGGCGGCGGAGTTCGGGCTGTCCAAAGGGCGGATCGGGCAGATCACGCAGTCCGCTCCGCCGGCCGAACGGGCACTCTTCGGAGTCGGTCCGGTGACCGTCGCGCTGCCGCTGCGGCCCGGCGGAAGTCGATCACTGCCCGTGATCGCGTCCGAGGACGTGCTCGCGTTCGACGGCCTGGTGCGGTACCTGCGGGAGCTGCTGCTGACCGTCGAGCAGGAGCGGATCCCGATCGACGGGGTCTGGACGCCGCGCGGCGACGTGGTCGCGATCTGCGGGCCCAAGTCCTCCCCGGTCAGCGCGACCGCGCTGGCCTACGACCCGCTGCTGGACTTCCGGCCCGAGCCCGACGGGCGCTGGGTGATCACCGACCGGACCGACGGCACCCGCTACGTCTCGCCGCTGGACGACGGCCAGCGGGACCGCGACATCGCCTACGTGGGCCGGGTTCCGGTGGCCGGCGGGACGATGCTGCTGATCGCCGGCGTGCACGCGCTCGGCTCCGTCGGCGCCGTCGACTACCTCGTCGGCCACGCGGCCGAGCTCTATCGCACGGTCGGCGACGGGATGTTCTCGATGGTCACCGCGAGCCGGCACGACGGCGAGCGGGTGCTGGAGAGCCAGGCGCTGTGTCCGGCCCGCAGGCACGACTAGCGCAGGTCCGCGTCGCCGAACGGGCGGCGGGACAGGCGTCGACCCAGGACCGCACGGTGCTGCTGGAGGACGCGGTGGCCGTGCTGGACGGTGCGTCGGCGCCGGATCCGGGGCAGCGCGACGGCGGCTGGTACGCCGACCAGCTCGCGCGGGAGCTCACCGACCGCCTGCCGGACCGGCGGCTCGACCTCACCACCGTGCTCGCGGACGCGATCGCCGCGGTCGCCAGCGCGTACCGGCTGGAGCCCGGCAGCTCGCCGTCCAGCACGGTCACGCTGCTGCGCTGGGACGAGTCGCATGTGGACGGTCTGGTGCTGGGCGACAGCCCGCTGGTGCTGTACCCGGGGCCGGAGGTGGTGGTCGACGAACGGCTCGCGACGGTGGCGCCGCGGCAGCGGGTCGCCTATCACGACCGTCTCGCGGCCGGTGGTGGGTACGACGACGGGCACAAGGACCTGCTCCGCCGACTGGTCGGCGAGCAGCGGCGGCACCGCAACCGGCCCGACGGGTACTGGATCGCCGAGGCGACGCCCGCCGCGGCCGGGCAGGCGCTGACCCGGCGCTGGCCCCGGGCCGAGGTGCACACCGCGGTCCTCGCCAGCGACGGCGTCTCCCGCGGCATCGGCCGCGCGGTCCCGGACTGGACGGCCGCGCTCGCCCTGGTCGACACGTACGGCCCGGAGGCGTTGCTCGACGCCGTCCGCGAGCCGGAGCGGGCGGACCCGGACGGGCGGACCTGGCCGCGCTCCAAGCCGTACGACGACCAGGCCCTGGTCGTCGTACGCTGGCCGGCCTGACACCCACGGAGGCGCCGGTGGACACGACCGAACTGCGTAAGGCGTACGAGAGCGTCGCGGTGGAGGCGGCGGCGGGCGGGTTCGGACCGCCACCGCCGGGCGAGTGGGACGCCGGACGGATCGTCGCCCACCTCACGCTCAACGACGGGCTGCTGGCGTCGACGACCGAGGCCGTCCTGGCCGGGCGGCCGGCGAGCTTCGACAACCGGCCGTCGCTGGACCCCGAGCCGGGGACGGTCGAGGCGTTGCGGGCCAGCGGGGCGCGGCTCTGCGACCTGATGGATCGGCTGACCGAGGAGCAGGCCGCGACCGTCGTCCCGATCCTCATCCAGGACGGGACCGAGATCGCCGTCGATCGGCCGATGCCGTGGGGCGTGCTGCTCGGGATTCAGGCGTCGTTCCACCTGCCGGCGCACGCTGACCAGCTCAGGGCGTTGCGGTAGCGGACAGGTAGTGCGGGATCAGGCCGGCCCAGCCGCCCTGGTTGCGCGCCCGCCAGTCCGGTCCGGCGGCGCCGAGACTGTCCCAGCCGCGGTGCTCGATCTCCACCAGCGTGCCGCCCGCGCGGGGCCGGAACGCGATCTCGACCTCGGTCGCGTCGGCGCGATCCCGGCGCAGGTGCCACCAGTAGACCAGCCGGTCCGGCGGCTCCCAGGCGCTGACCTCGCCCCAGTCGACCTCCTCGCCGGCCGGGGTGCGCTCGAAGATCCGCCCGCCGGGACGGCCCTCGAGCACGACCCGGGAGCCCGGTACGCCGGTCGCGGTGTGGTCGGCCGGCCACCAGCGCGAGATCTGCCGGGTCCAGACGTCGAACGCGTGCGCCGGCGCGCAGTCCACCTCGAACGCGAGCCGCAGCGGCTCGATCACCGGTCCTCCTCCGGCCGCAGGTTCTCGGCCGCCAGGGTGAATCGCGCCGCCGCATCACCCCAGACCTGGACCAGGTACGCCTGCACCGCCGCGACACCTTCGTCGTGCAGCCGGTAGATGCGCCGGGTCCCCCGAGCCTCCTCGGTGACCAGACCGGCGTCCTTGAGCAGCTTCAGGTGCCGGGAGACCGCGGGCCGGCTGATCGGCAACTCGTCGGCGATCTCCCGGACCGAGCGCTCGCCGGCGCGCAACAGCTCGACGATCGCGCGCCGCTGCGGATCGCCCAGCGACCCGAACGCCTCCCCGGCCAGCCCACCCACGTCTCAGCCCTTCTCCACCCGCTGCTTCAGCCCGGTCGCGAACTGCTCGAAGGACGGCGCGAGATTCGGCATCGAGCGCCAGATCAGCGGCAGCAACGGCCCGGTGTACTCCTCGCGCACCCGGAACTCGGTCGCGTCCCCGCGCGGCGTCAGCGTGAACGTCCGTACGCCTCGGAACAGGCCGAGCGGCATCCCGCCGGTCCACGTCATCCCGCTGTCGGACCGGAAGTCCGTGACCTTCACCGGGAACGCGCGACCGGGGCTGACGGCGGCGTGCACCGTGATCTTCTCCCCCGGCGCGATCCGCCCGTCGACCTTGTCGACGCCGGAATCCCAGGTCGGGTAGGCACCGGCGTCGACCAGCACGGCCCAGACCCGCTCCGGCGGGGCGTCGATCACGGACGTCGCCTCGTACGACTTCATCGGTCCCCCAGGTGCGGTAACAGGACGGCTACCGTAACACTCACGTTACCGACTCCTCCAGGACCCGGTGTCGTTCCGCGTCCAGCGCCGAGTGGGAGAACAGCCGCCAGGCCGCGGCCGTGAAGACGACCATCACCCCGAGCGCCAGCCAGAACGGTGCTGTGATCCCGAACGCCCGGGCCACGAACCCGCCCTGCAGCGCGCCGAGCGCGGACCCGCCGACGCTGAAGAGGTAGTTGACGCTGTTGACCCGGCCACGGAGATGATCCGGCACCACCCGCTGCCGGATCGCGATCGTCACGGCGCCCCAGATCACCGCGTGCACGCCGAAGATGCCGATCATCAGGCAGCCGACCCAGGGCGTCCGGGTCAGGGCCAGCACGAGATGCATGGTGGTCTCGATGAGCAGCCCGATCCGCAGCAGCGTGGACGCGCCGAACCGGCGTTCCAGCCGGCCGGCGGTCGCCGAGCCGATCAGCCCGCCGACCGCGCTGCAGGTCAGCAGCAGCCCGTAGCCGAGCTCGCCGAAGCCGAGCCGCTCCCGCGACCAGAGCACCAGGATCGAGAACGCGCCGAAGAACGTGATGTTCATCAGGGCCAGCGACAGCGCCAGCATCCGCAGCACGCGGTGCCGGAACAGCCAGCGGACGCCCTCGGCGATCTCGACCCGCAGGTTCTTCGGGTCCCGCTCCGGCGGCCGGCCCGCGGCCAGCGGCAGCGTCGCGATCAGCGCGCCGGCCAGCACGAAGCTCACCGCGTTCAGCCCGAACGGGATCGCCGCCGCGACCACGAACAGCCAGGCGCCCAGCGGCGGCCCGAGCAGCTGGTTGCCGACGATCTGGCTGCCGAGCAGGCGGGCGTTCGCGCCGGGCAGCCGCGCGGCCGGCACGATCGCCGGCACCAGCGCGACCGCGGCGTTGTCGGCCAGCGTCTCACCGGTGCCGAGCAGGAAGAACGCGACGTAGATGAGGCCGACGGTGATCATGCCGGTGCCGACCGCGAGCGCCAGCCCGCCGAGCACCACCGCGCGGACGACGTTCACGACAGCGATCAGGACGCGCCGGTCGAGCCGGTCGACGTACGCGCCGGAGATCAGGGAGAACAGCAGCCACGGCAGCTGCTGGGCGAACACCGCGCCCGAGATCAGCGCCGGGTTGTCCGTCAGCGAGGCGACCAGCAGCGGTCCGGCGGCGAGGGTGACGCCGTCGCCGACGTTCGAGACGGCGTTCGCGGCCCAGAGCCGGCGAAAGCCCGTCCCGTACACCCGTGTCCCTCTCAGACTGACTGAATGACCTCGAACTGCCAGACCTCGCCCGAGCTCGACGCCGGTCGGTCGGAGTTGCGGTCCTGCGCGGCCTGCGCGTGGCCCTTGCCGAAGTCGCGGGAGTTCTGCCAGGCCTCGAAGTCGGCCGCGCTGCGCCAGCGCGTGTAGACCAGGTACTTGTCGGTGCCCTCGATCGGCCGCAGCAGCTGGAACGCCTCGAATCCCTCGGCCTGGTCCACCAGCCCGGCCCGTCCGGCGAAGCGCTGCTCCAGCAGCTCGCCGTTCCCGCCCGGCACGGTCAGCGCGTTGATGACGACGTAGCTCATGCCGCCATTCTGGCCTCGACCGCGGCGGCGACCGGAGCCACGTCCTGCGTGGTGACCACCGAGTCCGTACGGAACGGGACACGGGCGAGCTTCGGCACCCCCAGCGCCCAGATCGTGCGGTCCTCCGGGCCCGGCGTGTGCAGTGGGCTGGGCTCGCCACAGTGCGGGCAGACCACGTACGCCATGTTCTCCACGCCGCCGAGCAGCGGCACCTTCGCCTGCCGGAGCACGGCGACCGCGCGGCTCGTGTCCAGGTGCGACACCTCGGACGGGGTGACGACGAGGACCGCGGAGACGTCGCCGGAGAGCGCGAGCAGGCCCTGCTGCACCTCTCCGGTGCCCGGTGGGAGATCGGCGACCAGCACGTCCAGCTCACCCCAGACGGTCTGCTTGATGAGCCGGCCGAGCATCAGCTCCGCGAACGGACCGGCCATCGTCAGGCCCTGGTTGCTGCCGAGCAGGAACCCGACCGAGGCGACCTTGAGCCCGTCCACGTCGACGGCCTCGAGCTCGGCGTTCCGCTCGCCCTTCGTCGCGGTCAACGTCACGCTGCGGGCCTTCTGATCGCGGCGAATGCCCAGCATGCGCGGCACATCCGGACCGTGCAGGTCGGCGTCGAGCAGCCCGGTCCGATGTCCGCGCCGGACCAGTTCCCGCGCCAGCGCGACCGCGACGCTCGTCTTCCCGACGCCACCCTTCCCACTCGCCACCGCGAAGACCGGAGTCATCGAGTCAGCCTAGCCACGCGCCCTCACCGCCCAGGCCTGTGCCCGGATGTCGAACGGGGCGGTGGGGAGTCGCTCCTCGCACCGCTGCCTCAGCTGCGCTCTCTCCTTCTCCCCCAGTCCCGTCACGTAGTCGCCGGCCGGCCCGACGCCGAGCGTGTACGGGTGCCACCACTGCTCGAAGGTCGCGTACCGCACGGCGACCGTGATCGCTCCCGACTCCACGTCCGTCAGCCCTGCTGCGCGGGCCAGCTCGGCCAGGTGCCCCTCCCGCGTGCCGGCGCGATCGGCCTCGCCGTCCACGGTCGGGTCGAGCTCGTGCGCCGCCGCCCAGAACGCGCTCAGCGGACCGGTCCCGCCCCCGAAGTCCCACACGGTCGCCGCGACCACGCCTCCTGGTCTGGTCACCCGTCCCATCTCGGCCAGCCCCCGCACGGGATCCGCCATGAAGTGCACGACGAGCTGGGCCAGGGCGACATCCCGCTCGCCGTCCCCGAACGGCAGCTCCTCCGCGACTCCCTGCCGGACGTCCGCCCCCGGACACCGGTTCCGGGTCGCCACGACGAACGACGCGGACGGATCCACAGCGGCCACGTCGGCCGCGCCCACCCGCTCCACGAGCCTGGCCGTCAGTGCCCCCGGCCCACACCCGACGTCGAGCGCTCGCTGCCCCGCCTGCACCCCGGCGAACTCCACGAACTGACCCGCGAGCGGCTCCGCGAACCGCCCCATGAACGCCCCGTACGCATCCCCGCCGACGTCGAACGCCACGGGCGAACCCTACGGCCGAGTCAGTGGTGCAGGTGATGCACCACGGCGTGCCCGCGACCGCGGGCGATCAGCCAGCGGTTGACCGGCACCGTGACGACGAAGGCGACCACCAGCGACGCGGCCAGGCTGGCCCAGAACAGGACGCTGCTCAGGCCGGCGTCGAGCGCGCCCGGGACCGCGACGACGAACCCGTTGTCGACGATCTCCATCGTCAGGATCGAGATCGTGTCGGCCGCCAGCGCGGTTCGGACGGCTTGCTTGACCGGCAGCCCGGCCCGCAGCAGCGGGCTCATCGTGATCGAGTAGCCGAAGACGAACGCCAGCACGATCGACAGCGCCACCGTCGCCCAGTTGCCGAGGCCGGTCGCGGTGCCGATCACCATGCCGAGCACCTCACCGATCGCACAGCCGGTCAGGCAGTGCACCGTGGCGGAGATCGCGAGCCGGGTCAGGGTCGCCATACGCGTCCGAACCCGAAGCGCCGCTCCGCTATGCCCGGCCAGGCCGGTCGGCTGCCCCGGGCCGGCTGCGTCCGACCGGTCGGCTGACCGCCATCCGTACCGCTCCGGAGCAGTTGAACCGGGCGCTGACGGCCCCCTGCCGGCTACACCCGACGGCAACGTCAGTCGTCCGACGGCGGTCACCGCTTCAGCGAGCTTGAACTCAATTTCGAGCGCCGTTGGACTGGTGCGCGTCATGGTTCGCAGCACCCGGCGCGCACCCGTCGCGCCTCGTCCGGAAGGAACTGACCATGCAGAAGAAGGAATGCGCCATGAATCAGGCCGCACCCAGCAGGCGCACGCGGCGTCGTGTGGCCCGGTCACTGGTCGCAGGATCTGCCATCGCGCTCGGTCTCGTCGCCGCAAACACCTCCATCGCACAGGCGAGCACGACCGCAGGTGACGGCGCCCAGACCTACACCGCCCAGAGCTCGATCCAGCCGCACGACGGCATCTGCCACTTTCCCCTCTGCCAGCCCTTTCAAATCACGGTATAGCGGAACCCTGATACGGCGGAGGCCCGCATCGGACACCCCGGCGGGCTCCGTCATCGGGGGATCACATCGCGGGCAGGCCCCAGAACTGAGCCCAGCGGCGGCGGAGACGACGGACACCGGGTCGCGATGCAGCGCGCGGCCCGGCGTTCGTGCTGGTCAGCCTGGCGGTGGAGGTGGGATTTGAACCCACGGAAGCTTTCACTTCACACGCTTTCGAGGCGTGCGCCCTCGGCCACTAGGCGACTCCACCGCGGGAGAGTGTACGCGACGACCGGACGCGCGCCCGCCGCGGGCGCCGCCGCCGATCCCGAGCCGCGACGGCTCAGCCAGTGCGGCCGCGCCCGCCGCGGGCGCCGCCGCCGGCCCCGGGCAGCGACGGCTCAGCGGGGTCGGTGGGCGGCGAAGAACGTGCGCAGGAGGGCGGCCGACTCGTCGGCCAGGATGCCGCGGACGACCTCGGGGCGGGAGTTGAGGCGGCGGTCGCGGACGACGTCCCAGAGGGACCCGACGGCGCCGGCCTTGGGGTCGTCGGCGCCGTAGACGAGGCGGGCGACCCGGGCCAGGACCAGGGCCCCGGCGCACATCGTGCAGGGCTCCAGCGTGACCACCAGCGTGCAGCCCGACAGGCGCCAGCTCCCGACGGAAGCCGCGGCGGCCCGCAGGGCCAGGACCTCGGCGTGCGCGGTCGGATCCGTAGAACGCTCGCGGGCGTTGGCGGCCTCGCCGAGCACGCCGCCGTCCGGGGACAGCACGACCGCCCCGACCGGCACGTCGCCGGTCTCGACGGCCGCGGCGGCGAGCCCGAGGGCCCGCCGCATCACCGGGTCGTACGGGCTCACGCGCCGCGCAGCATCTCGAGCTCGTCCAGGCACCCGGCCCGCTCGCAGACCTCGCTGATGACGTCGGCCGGCAGCGTCCGCTCGTGGGTGACCAGGGCGATCAGGTCGCGCCGGGACGTACCGAGGTCGGCGAGCAGGTCCGCGTCCCCGACCGGCTCGGAGTCCGGCGGCGGCGAGTCCTCGTCCTCGGACGAGGACGGCAGCTCGTCCTCGACGGCGCCGGCGAAGATCCCGGCCACCGGGTACGACTCGGCCGCCTGCCCGTCGGAGACGAACACCCGCGGCTCGTCGGCGCCGGCGTCGATGCGCAGGATCGCGACGTACTCGTCATCCTCCTCCACGAACAACAGCGCGGTCTCGGCCTCGCCGTCGACGTCACGGACGCGGTCCGCGACCTCGTCCACATCGGACACCCCGTCGAGGTCGAGTTCCTCGGCGGTCCAGCCGGCCGGCGTGCGGGCCAGGGCGGCAGCGAAGTACGACACGTACGGTTCCTCCGGAAATGATCAGTCAGCCGGCTGAAGCGCATCCAGGACGCGGGCGAACTCGGCACCCACCCCGATCCGGTCCGCGACCGCGGAGAGCATCTCGTCCGCCCACAGGTCGACATCATCCAGGATGAGGCCGAGCTCCCGCTCGTCCAGTCCCAGGTCGCGAAAGATGCCCAGGTCTCCGGCCGGCCACACCTCTTCCGGGTCGGCCGGTGTCTCGGCGTCGCCGTCGAGCAGGTCCAGCGCCTGCCGGGCCAGGTCCCACTCCTCGGCCGCGGTCACGTCGGACAGCAGCACCCGCAGGTCGCCCGAGGGCGCCAGCCGCAGGGCCACGAAGAACTCGTCCGCGACGTCGACCAGCGCGACCGGACCGCCCTCGTGCGGCTGCTGCCTCAGCACCGCCACGCAGTGGTCCAGATCATCCAGCACGGCGGGCGGGAGCAGGGCGCAGTCCCAGCGCCCGCCGTCGCGGTAGACCGCCACCGCGAAGCCGTCGTCCGCCACTCCGGCCTCCTTGCCGCGTGCTTCCGGTGATGGTCGCAGAACCCACCCCGCCGCGGGTAGCCCGGGATGCGGCGGTGGCTGTTCGGCGACCAGCCGGGACCGAGCTGCCTGGACGAACCGGATCAGCCGGTGCTGCTGGTGGAATCCCGGGCGGTGCTGGCCGTTCCTGCGCGACCACCTCGTCCACGTCCGACAACCGGCGCAGCACCGCGGCCGGCCCTAGGAGGGGACGAGACCGGCGCGGTGGGCGAGCGCGACGAGCTGGGCCCGATCACGGACCTCGAGCTTGGTCAGCAGGTGACTCACGTGCGTCTTCACCGTCGAGTAGCTCAGGTGCAGCGTTCCGGCGATCTCCTGGTTGGACAGTCCACTCGCGACGGCCCGGAGGATGTCCTGCTCCCGCGGGGTCAGGGCGGGCAGGGTGATCGCCGGGGCCGGGGCGCCGGCGACGTACTGGTCGATGAGGCGGCGGGTGATCGACGGGCCGAGCGGGGCGTCGCCACGGGCGACCGCGCGGACCGCGGCGAGCAGGTCGGCCGGGGTGGTGTCCTTGAGCAGGAAGCCACAGGCCCCGGCCCGCAGCGCCGCCCGTACGTCCGCGTCGGTGTCGAACGTCGTGAGCACCAGGACCCGGACGTCGCGGGTCTCGGCCGCGGTGGCCAGGTGCCGGGTCGCCTCGATGCCGTCCATGCGCGGCATCCGGATGTCCATGAGGACCACGTCCGGGTGGTGGGCCCGGACGGCGGCGAGCGCCTCGACGCCGTCGCCGGCCTCGGCCACGACGTCGATTCCGGAATCCGACGCGAGGATGAGCGCGAACCCGCTGCGGACCAGGAGCTGGTCGTCGGCGATCACGACGCTGATCACGTGAGCTCCCCGACGGGGACGGCGCGGGCGAGCGAGCCGGCCGGGAGACCGTCGAGCGGCAGCCGGGCCCGGACCCGGAACCCGCGCTCGCCGTCCGGCCCGGTGACCAACTCGCCGCCGTACACGGCGACCCGCTCGCGCATCCCCGACAACCCGCGCCCGGGAGCCGCGTCGGACGGTCCGCGCCCGTCGTCGCGAACGTCGACCTCGACCGCGGCGGCGGTCCGCCGGAGCCGCACGACCGCGCGGGCCGGGCCGGCGTGCCGCAGCGTGTTGGTCAGCGCCTCCTGCACGATCCGGTACGCGGCCAGCTCCACCCCGGGCGGCAGCCGCGGACCCGTCGGCACCGGGTCGAGGGTGACCGGCAGCCCGGCCGCGACCACGTCCGCGACCAGCGCCGGCAGGTCGGCCAGCCCGGGCTGGGTGGCCGCCCCGGCCGGCTCGGTTCCGTCCCGGATCACGGTCAGCAGCCGCCGCATCTCCTCCAGCGACGAGCGCCCGGTCTCGGCGATCCGACCGAGCGCGATGGCGGCCTCCTCGGGCCGGGATGCGAGCAGCGTCTGCGCGACGCCGGCCTGGACGACCATGACGCTCATCGCGTGCCCGAGCACGTCGTGCAGCTCGCGGGTGATCCGCAGCCGTTCCTCGGCCGCGGCCCGGGAGGCGCGCTCGCGTTCCAGCTCCAGCCGGCGGGCGGCGTCGGCGACCTGGGCCGCGTGCAGGGCCCGGCGCTTCCGCGTACCGGTGCCGAGGACCCAGCCGCAGAGCAGCAGCAGCCCGTTGACCGCCGCCCCCTCGACGCTGAGGTCGATCGGGCGGGCGAGGGCGGTCGCGACCAGACCGAGGGCGAGGACGCCGACGGCCCGGCGCGCGTCGGTCGCGGTGCCCCAGGCGGCGACCGTGTAGAAGGCGATGAGGGCGCCCAGCGGCGCCATGCCGACCGCGTAGTGGCCGACCATCAGGGCGATCAGGCCGGGGAAACAGGCGGCGAACGCGGCCAGCGGATACCGGCGGCGGACCACGAGCGGCGCGAGGGCGGCGATCGTGAACAGCACCGACCACGCGTCGGGGTCACGGTTGGCCGGGATCGATTCGACCTTGGCCAGGTGCAGCACGACCGCCACGGCCGTCACCGTCAGCGCGAGGAGCTGGTCGGGGAGCCAGCGTCTCATCGGGTACCTGCCTCGGAGAGGACCACGGGAGGTCGAGCGTAGAGCCGGGCGGCGCGGCCGGCATCGGTCTGCAGACCGACATCCGGGGTGCCGGTGATCGCGCCGATCCCGGTCCGCGGACCGACGCGGAGACCGGGCGGCGAGGGCGACGGTGACGTCGTTCATCCGCCGGTGTCAGGAGACCCGCCATGTCCCTCGCCCTCGACCGTCCACTCCGGACCGGAGTGATCCGGCGGGCCCCGCTGCTGAGCTTCTTCGTCCTAGCCTGCCTGCTGTCCTGGTGGCCCGGGGTGCTCTACGCCTTCGGCGCCTCGCCGGTCCCGGTGGCCGGCTTCGGGCCGTTCCTGGCCGCGGTCATCGTGCTCGGGGTCACCGAGGGCCGGGCCGGGATCGGGCGGCTGCTGCGGGCGATGGTGCGCTGGCGGGTGCCGGCCCGCTCGTACGCCCTCGCGATCGGGCTGCCGGTGCTCATCAGCGGCACGGCGATCGTCCTCAACCTCGCGCTCGGCGCCTCGGCCGCGGACCTGGCGACCTGGACCGCCATCCCGGTCACCCTGGTGCTGGTCCTGCTCGTACCGGGGGTGGGTGGTGCGTGGGAGGAGCCGGGCTTCCGCGGGTACGCGCTGGGCCGGATCGAGCGCCGCGTCGGCCGCCTCGCCGCGCCGCTGCTGCTCGGGGTGTTCTGGGTCGGCTGGCACCTGCCGCTGTTCCTGGCCGGGCAGATCCTCTGGACCGACGTGCTGACGATCGTCGCCGCCAGCGTCGTCACCGCGGGCGTGTTCCACAGCGCCCGGGACAGCGTGTTCATCGCGATGCTGCTGCATGCGACCAACAACGCGGTCGGCGGTGGCTACGCCAGCCCGCTCTTCGAGGGGGCCGACCTGACCCGGCTCGGGCTGCTCACCGCGGCCGGCTGGTGGGTCGCCGCGACCGTGGTCCTGGTCCACCTCCGCCGGGACGCCATCGCTCGGCGCTGACACAGCGGGCGCTGTTTACACACATGGACATTCAGCGCATAGTCCCTTCATGGGTGAGGTGCGACCGATCCCGAGGCTTGGCGGTGTCGTCCAGGACGTCCGGGGGGCCGGCCGGGCGCTGCGGGTGAGCTGGCACAACGACGACGGGCTCGTCGTGCTGTCGTTGTGGGACGGTCCCCGCTGCACCGGCACCGTACGGATCGCGGCCGCCGAGGTACCCACCCTGATCGAGGCGCTCCGCGTCGGGCTGCGGCCGCCGGTCCTCCGACCGCCGGCGGCGCCGCCGCCTCCTCCCACCGAGGCCGACCTGCGGGAGATCTGGGGTCCGCCTTCGAGCGGGCTGGACATCCTGGCCGGGCCGGACTCGGCCACCGGCTGACCCCGTACGGCACGATGGTCCGGTGCGCGTCGGCGTGGTGGGTCTGGGACTGATCGGCGGATCGGTGGCACGGCGGCTGGCGTCGCGACACGACGTCCGGGTCTGGGACACCGATCCCGGCACCCGGGAGCTCGCCACCGGCGCGGGGCTGGCCGTCGCGGCCGAGCGGGACGACGAGGTCGTGATCCTGGCCGTACCGATGGACGTGCTGCCGGCGGCGCTGGCCGCGGCGGGCGGCGCGATCGTGACCGACGTGGGGTCGGTCAAGGCGCCGGTGCTGGCCGCCGCCCGCGCCGCCGGCGTCGCCGACCGGTACGTCGGCGGGCACCCGATGACCGGCGTCGAACAGTCCGGCTTCGGCGCCGCCGACCCGGCGCTGCTGGACGACGCCGTCTGGGTGCTCTGCCTGGAGGACGACACCGACCTGGAGCGCTGGCTGACCGTCGCCGGGCTGGTGACCGCGGCCGGCTGCCGGGTGGTGCCGACGACCGCGGCCGCGCACGACGAGGCCCAGGCCCGGATCAGCGGGCTGCCGCACCTGCTCGCGTCCGCGCTGGCGGTGGCCGGCGGGGTCGGTGGTCCGCTCGCTCTGGCGCTGGGGGCGGGCTCGTTCCGGGACGGGACCCGGGTCGCCGGCAGCCGGCCCGAGTTCGTCGCCGCGCTCTGCGACGGCAACCGGGAGGCGCTGGCCGGCGTCCTGGAGGAGACGCTGGCCGGACTCACCGCTGCCCGCGACGCGATGCGGAAAGGGGACACCGTGCTCCCACTCGCCGTCGCCGGGTACGCCGCCCGCCAGGCCTGGGCCGAGGACGCCCCGGCCGCTCCGGTCGCCCTCGACCGCGCTGCTCAGACCCTGCGCGCCGACCTGCTCGCGCTCGGCGCCGCCGGGGGGACCGTGGAGTCGGTCACCGACCGTGAGGTGCACGGAACGCGACCGGACGTGTCGCCGGGTCCCCGTACGGGAAGGTTCCGCCCGTGACGTTCAACGACAACGCGAGTCTCGACACCTCCCAGGTCGGCGACCGCCGCGGGCTCGGCGGCGGCGGGCTGGCGATCGGCGGCGGCGGCCTCGGGGTCGTCGGCGTGATCATCTACATCCTGGTGCAGGTGCTCGGCGGCGGTGACCCGTCCAGCACCAGCAGCAACGGGATCCAGAGCCCGTTCCAGCCGGGGCAGACCGGGGCGGTCTCACAGCAGGACCTGTCCAGCGTCTGCAGGACCGGCGCGGACGCGAACGCGCGGGACGACTGCCGGATCGTGGCGTACACGAACAGCGTGCAGGCGTACTGGTCGAAGGCGATGGGGTCGAAGTACACGCCGGCCGAGACGATCATCTTCTCCGGCCAGGTCTCGACCGGCTGCGGAAACGCGACCACCGACGTCGGGCCGTTCTACTGCCCGGCGGACGGGAAGGCGTACTTCGACCTCGGCTTCTTCGACGAGCTGACGACCCGGTTCGGGGCCAAGGGCGGGTCGTTCGCGCAGGGCTACGTGGTCGCCCACGAGTACGGGCACCACATCCAGAACCTGCTCGGCACGTCCGACCGGGTCAGCGGCGGGACCGGGCCGGAGAGCGGGTCCGTCCGGCTCGAGCTGCAGGCCGACTGCTACGCCGGGGTCTGGGCCAAGAACGCCACCGACACCACCGGCGCGAACGGGGAGCCGCTGTTCGCCTCGATCACGCAGAACGACATCAACACCGCCCTGGACGCGGCGGCCTCGGTCGGCGACGACCGGATCCAGTCCAAGGCGCAGGGCCGGGTCACGCCCGAGTCCTTCACCCACGGCACGTCCGCCCAGCGGCAGAAGTGGTTCACCACCGGCAACCAGACCGGCAACCCCAACAACTGCGACACCTTCACCGGCAACGTCTGACCCTGCACCCACCTCGGCCGCGGCGGGAACCGCGGACCCGCCGGACATCGAGCACGCCGAGGTCGATCGGCTGCCGATCCCGGCCTGACCCTCAGCCGGGGGTGGGGCGTTGGTCGGTGATCCAGGTGTCGAGGCGGCTCCACCAGTCGAAGAGCCAGTCGACCTGGGTGTCGACGGGCTCGGCGCGCGGTAGGTCGTCCGACTGGACGTGCCACCACTTGACCTCGACGACGTCGTCCATCGGCAGCCCGCGCCAGAGGTCGGCGACCGAGGACAGGTCCTCCAGCCCCTCGTGCGCGACCAGCAGCACGTCCGCCTCCGGGGCGGCCGCCATCGCGGCCAGCGTCCCGCCGGGCCTGGGCGCCATCAGGTTGTGCATCCGCTCGGCCTTGGCCGCCTCGTCCGCGTGCCCCATGCCGCGCAGCCGCTCGATCGCGCGGGACCGGCGCCGCTCGGAGAAGTTGCCACCCTCCGGGAAGATCACCACCGCGTCGCCCGGGCCGGCGTCGGCCGCGAGCGTCGCGATCGCCGCGGTGACGTCGTCGGCGACGTCCGGGTGCGGGGTGATGAAGCGGTTCGGGAGCCGGTTGAGCAGCAGGTCCACGGTCGGGTCCAGCTGCAGCGCGTCCTTGAGCACGATCCGGGGCCGCAGGTGGGCCAGCGTGACGAGCTCCCGGACCAGCAGCACCGAGTCCCCCGGGCCCGCGTGCCGGCAGAGCACGAGCTGGGGCCGGTCGCGGCGGATCGGCCGCCCGTCGCCCGAGCCGACCACCCGCAGCCGGAACGTCCAGCGCGCGGTGCGGTAGATCCGGTCCAGGATCCAGCCGAGCAGCCGGTAGTGGGCCTGCTGCCAGCGCTCCTCGGCGAGCTTCCGGCCGAAGCCGGACCGCAGCCACATCCAGCCGAGCGCCCCGAGTGCAGCCCACTCGCAGGCGAACCAGACGATGCCGAACCAGAGCAGCCGCAGGCCGCGCCACTTCCCCGGCAGGAACGGCGAGGTCACCGCGCCGGTCAGCACCCAGATCGGCAGCGTCGCGACCAGCACCGGCAGCGCGGCGAGGGCGAGCGGGACGGTGAGGACGCGCCGGACCAGCGGCGGCGGGAGCGGCCGGCTCACGAGGCGGTCACCCCCTGATCATCCCGCGCCCCCGGCACCGCACGCCGCCCGGGCACCCGAGACGACTGCCGCCGGCCCGGACCCGGTCCCGCCGGGCGCACCCCGGGACCGGGACCGGCCGGTCTAGGCGAGCTCGACGAGGGGGAAGGCGCGGTGCCGGCGCGGCGGCACGAGGAAGTTCTGCCGCCGGGTCGCGGTGAGGAACCGCTCCAGCCCGTTGTCCAGCGGGTCGACCACGAACTGGGTCTGCAGGTTCAGCGCCGCCTGGCTGCGCCGCATCTGGTCGAAGAAGTCGGCCGTCGGCACGAACGCGGTGAACTGCAGTTTCGGCACGTTCCCGCTCTTGCCCGGCCGCACGATGATGTCCGGCACGTCCATCGTGTCGTAGCCGATGCCGTCCATCCGGATGTGCAGCGGGGTCCCGTCCGCGGCCCGGGACGACTGCTGCAGCGCCGAGACGTGCCCGATCCGGTGCACGTTGCCCGGGGTGTTCACACCCTGCGCGGCCAGCGCCGCGTCCCCGATCCCCTGGAACGTGTTGGGCAGGTACGCCGGCCCGCCGCCGTTCTCGAACGGGTCCCCGCCACCGCCGAAGGAGGGCGGCGGGTCGGACCGGAACATGTACTGCACCCGCTCCAGGTACGTCTCGTCCTCGGCCGCCCCGGCCTCGCCCACCCGCGCGTAGAACGCCTCCAGGTCGAGGATGAGATGCGAGAGGTGCTGGATCGAGCCGTTGTCGAAGTAGTCCCCGGCCCGCGCATTGGACAGCCGGGACGACGCGTTGCCGGCGAAGGTGACCGCCGCCGCCGGCCCGCTGCCGGCGGTGTGCTGGTCGGCGAACCCCATCCACATCGGGGAGTCGTCGTTGATGCGGTCGGCGTAGTAGAGCGCTTCCCGCGCGGCCAGCGTCCGGGGGTAGCCGCGCTGCGAGACCATTGCCCGGATGGTCGTCCAGGTCAGGGGCAGCTTCGGCGGCGTGACCGGCTGGCCGTTCAGCGTGCTCAGGGTCGAGCGCAGGAACTGGGACACGGCCTGCACGATGACCGGGTCGTCGCTGCGGATCGTGAACAGCACGTCGGTGCCGCCGATCTGCGGGGCGATGTCGAACTTCCGCTTCACGATCCCGGGCTGGCCCGCGTCGGTCGGCGCCGCCTTCGCCTCCTCCAGCGCGAACCGGTTGCTGTCGAAGATCAGCCGCGGGATGTGGTTGGCCGACACCGAGCCGCCGTTGAGGCCGCCGGGCAGCCGGCTGAAGTAGCTCAGGCCGTAGCTGACGAAGACGAAGACGCCGGCCGGGCTGAACTCGTACGCGCTCTCGATGGTGTCGAGCGCGTTCGCGAAGGCGGCCTGGTCGGCCGCGGTCGGCACCCGCTTGAGGTTCGCGGTCAGGAAGTGCGTGTGCACCGGCCCGAACTGGACCTGCACGCCGTCGACCGAGGTGGCCGGCGCGATGAAGGCACCGATGTCGAACTGGACGTCGGGCAGGGTCGTGGCGGCCAGGGCCGGGCGGGCCGGGATCCAGGTGAGGCCGTCGAAGAGGGCCAGCGCCGCGCCCGCCTTGAGCAGGGTGCGGCGGCTGACATCGGGGGGACGGAATTCCATGGCAGAGCTCCCGTGGGCGTCGGGCTGGAGTTCCGCGCGGGTTCGGACCCGACTGGCGGCCGGTCATCCGGTTGTCCGTGCAAATACCCCAGAGGGTAGGTAACCACCCCAGAAGTAGCCTAGGAATCAGACAGTGCAGCACCCATGCCTAAATTTGGGGGGAAGTCAGCCGGACAGGTAGGAGCGGGTCGCCGCGTACGCGCTGTCGATCCGGCGGCCGATCGCGGACCGGTCCCGGTAGCGCAGCTGGCTGCGCAGGTCGGGCGTCTTCTCCGGCGCCCCGGTCGGCAGCACGTGCACGCTCACCCCGGTCGGCAGCGCGGCCATGTCGGATGCGAACCGGTGCCGGCGGGCGACCTCGAAGGCGACCAGGCCGACCTCCCAGGGACGCTGCGGGGCCGTGAGCGGCTGCTCGATCCGGCCGACCTGCAGCACGTACAGGGTGGTGGCGCCGAGGGCCACGGCCCGGCCGACCGGGATGCTGTGCACCAGCCCGCCGTCCAGGTACGTCTGCCCGTCCACCTCCGCCGGCGGGAGCAGCCCGGGCACCGCGCAGGACGCGATCACCGCGTCGATCAGCGGCCCGCGGTGGAACCAGTGCTCGGCCGCCCGCTCCACGTTCGCCGCCACGCACTGGAACGGGACGCTCAGCTCCTCGAACGTCCGGGCGGTCAGGTGCGAGGTGAGCGCGTCCCGCAGCGGCCGGTCGGTGTGCAGGGACGTCCGGGTCCGGGCCAGGGTGGACAGCCGGCCGAACACCGAGCCGCCGAACAGGTCGCTGGAGTCGAGGTCGAGCCAGAGGTCGGCCAGCCGCCGGGCCGCGGCGGCGGACGGGTCCTCGGCCACCACGACGCCGTTGATCGCGCCGACGGACGTGCCGACGACCAGGTCCGGCACGATGCCGGCCTCCAGCAGCGCGCGCAGCATGCCGACCTCGTGCGCGCCCAGCAGCCCGCCGCCGCCGAGCACGAACGCGACCTTCCCGACCACGGCCCGAACCTAGTTCAGCGAGGTGCCGGGACCCTCCTCGGTCGGTTGCTGGGCCCGGGCCACCGACTGCTCGTCGGCGATGCGCAGGAACCCGGCGCCCTCGCGCAGGGCGGACTCCAGCTGCTCGGCGTCGTCCTCCGGCAGCGGCTCGGCCGCCGTCTCCGAGCCGCGGACGGCCGGGTCGATCTCGCCGTGCGACGGGCGGTCCACCCCGCCGGTGTCGGCCCCCTCCGGGATCGTGATCTCGTCGGCCTGCTGCTCGAGCTCGTGCGGGTTGTTCAAGTTGCTCATGGCAGCGGCCTACCCAGCCGCACCCCTAAGGTCACCAGTGGACGACGTTGCGAGGAGGCGGCCGTGGCGACAGAGGTGCGGGGCGTGGTGTCCCGGGGCAAGGGCGAGCCGGTGACGGTGGAGACCGTGCTGGTTCCGGATCCCGGCCCGGGCGAGGCCGTCGTCGACGTGCTGGCCTGCGGTGTCTGCCACACCGACCTGCACTATCGCGAGGGCGGGATCTCCGACGACTACCCGTTCCTGCTCGGCCACGAGTCGGCCGGGACGGTCTCCGCGATCGGCGAGGGCGTCACCGGCCTCGCCGTGGGGGACTACGTGATCCTCAACTGGCGCGCGGTCTGCGGCGTCTGCCGGGCCTGCGCCCGCGGCCGCCCGTGGTATTGCTTCAACACCCACAACGCCACCCAGAAGATGAGGCTGACCGACGGCACCGTGCTCAGCCCGGCGCTCGGCATCGGCTCGCTGGCGGAGAAGACGCTGGTCGCGGCCGGTCAGTGCACCAAGGTCGACCCGGAGGCACCGGCCCGGGTGGCCGGCCTGCTCGGCTGCGGCGTGATGGCGGGCATCGGCGCCGCGATCAACACCGGCGGGATCACCCGCGGCGACACGGTCGCGGTGATCGGCTGCGGCGGCGTCGGCGCGGCGGCGATCGCCGGGGCCGTGCTGGCCGGCGCGAGCACGATCGTCGCCGTCGACGTGGACGCCCGCAAGCTCGGGACGGCCCGCCATCTCGGCGCGACGCACGCGGTCAACTCCCGCGAGGAGGACCCGGTCGAGGCGATCCGCGCGGCCACCGGAGGCTTCGGCGCGGACGTGGTGATCGACGCGGTCGGGCGGCCGGAGACGTACCAGCAGGCCTTCCATGCCCGGGACCTGGCCGGCACCGTGGTGCTGGTCGGCGTACCGACGCCGGACATGCGGCTGGAGATGCCGCTGCTGGACTTCTTCAGCCACGGCGGCGCCCTCAAGTCGTCCTGGTACGGCGACTGCCTGCCCTCGCGCGACTTCCCGATGCTCATCGACCTCTACCAGCAGGGGAAGCTCGACCTGGACCGGTTCGTGTCGGCGACCATCACGATCGACGAGGTGGAGGACGCGTTCGCCGCGATGCACCGTGGCGACGTGCTGCGGTCGGTCGTCCTCTTCTGACGACTACGCGACGTAACGGACCGAACCCATACGGACAAATGCCGGGGGGAGGTACGGATACGCACGGCAGGGTCCTATGCTTCCCGGAAGCGCCTGCCGGGGGACAGGGGTAATACACCCGTCTTCTGGGGGACTCATGCACAAGCGCGCATCGGTGCTGCGCGGAATCGTGGCCGGCACGGTCGCGATCGGGCTCACGACGGGCGTCGTGGCCGTCACCACGAGGTCCGACGCGTCGCCCGCGATCGGTCACGTCGTCTCGACCAACCCGGCCGACTTCACGCCGAACATCAACGACGGCGCGGTGTTCAAGACCGCCGAGACCGGCGGCGTCCTCTACGCGGGCGGCTCGTTCACCTCGGTCACCATTCCTCCGGGCACACCCCCGCCGCCGGGGACCACGGCCGGCACCGTCAAGCGCCTGCGCATGGTCGCGTTCAGCACCGGCAACGGCCTGGTCTCCGGCACCTTCGCGCCGGTCTTCAACGGCGAGGTCTGGGCCATCGCCATCAGCGGCAACTCGCTGTACGCGGGCGGCACGTTCAGCACCGTGAACGGCATCGCCCGCCGCGGCCTGGTCAAGCTCGACCGGATCACCGGCGCGGTCGACACCCGCTTCGACGCCCGGCTCACCGGCAACGTCACCGACGCCGTGATCGCCGCCGGGCGCCTGCTCATCGCCGGCACCTCGGCCAAGAAGATGATGGGGCTGAGCCTCGCCAGCGGCGGGGACACCGGGTACATCAACGTGGCGTTCAGCGGCACCGTCGCGCCGAACGCGGGAGCGTCCCAGGTCTACCGGTTCGCGGTCAGCCCGGCCGGCAACCGGCTGGTGGCCGTCGGCAACTTCGTCGGGGTCAACGGCCTGCGGCACGCGCGGGTGGTGATGCTCAACCTGGCCGCCAACGCGACGGTGAGCACCTGGCACTACGCGCCGACCGCGCAGATGTGCGCCGACGCCGGCCTGCCGGACTACATGCGGGACGTGGACTTCTCCCCGGACAGCGCGTACTTCGTGACCGTCTCCACCGGCTTCGTGGCGAACCCGGGGCAGACCGGCCTGGCGCTCTGCGACGCGGCGGCCCGGTTCGAGACCACCAACCTCGCGCCGTCCAGGCCGACCTGGATCAACTACACCGGCGGCGACACCCTGCACTCCGTCGCCGTCACCGACCAGGCCGTGTACGTCCAGGGGCACCAGCGCTGGCTGAACAACCCGCAGGGCCGCGACTCGGCCGGCCCGGGTGCGGTCGAGCGGCCCGGCATCGGCGCCCTGAGCCCGTCCACCGGCCTGGCCCTGTCGACCTGGAACCCGACCAAGGACCGCGGCGTGGGCGGCAAGGACCTGCTGGTCACCGGTCACGGTCTGTGGGTGTCCAGTGACACCACGCACATCGGCGGCGAGGTCCACGGCCGGATCGCGCTCCTGCCGTAACACCCTCATCGGGCAACAGTTCGGGAAAGTCCTGAAGACCGAGCCTGACCTCGTCGTACGCTGCCCGCAGGAGTCCGTCGGGGGACTGCCGCACGAGAAAAGCGTTCTGGGGGATGGTCATGCACATGCGGGCAACGATGCTGCGCGGGTTCGCGATCGGGACGGTCGCGGTGAGCCTGGCCGTGGTCGGCAGCGGGACGGCGACGGCCATGCCGGCCATCGGCCGGGTCGTGTCGACCAACCCGGTCAACTACACGCCGAACATCAACCAGGGCGCGGTCTTCAAGCTGGCCGAGGTGAACGGCACGCTCTACGCGGGCGGCTCGTTCAGCACGGTCACCGCGGCGGCGGGCACCACCCCGCAGGGGACGGTCACCCGGAACAAGATCGTCGCGTTCAACGCGGCCAACGGGAACATCTCGACCACGTTCGCGCCGGTCTTCAACGGTGACGTCTGGGCGATCGTCGCCAGCGGCGCCTCGCTGATCGTCGGCGGCAACTTCAGCACCGTCAACGGCGTGGCCCGGCGCGCGCTGGTCAAGATCGACGCCACCACCGGCGCGGTCGACCCGACCTTCAACGCCAACCTGAACAACAACGTCAGCGAGGCCGCGCTGGTCAACGGCCGGCTGATCGTCTCCGGCATCTTCACCAAGCGGATCCTGGCGCTGAACCCCGCCACCGGGGCGGACACCGGCTACATCAACGTCCCGATCGCGGGCAGCGTGGCCGCCAACGCCGGCGCGGTCGAGGTCTACCGGTTCGCGGTCAACCCGGGCGGCACCCGGCTCGTCGGGGTCGGCAACTTCACCACGGTCGGCGGCGCCGCCCACTCGCGCGTGTTCATGCTGAACCTGGACGCGACAGCGGCCTCGGTGAGCACCTGGAACTACCCGCCGTCGGCGCAGATGTGCGCGGCCGCCTCGATCCCGGACTACATGCGCGACGTCGACTTCTCCCCCGACGGCTCGTACTTCGTGACGGTCTCCACCGGCTTCGTGCCGAACAACGGCCAGATCGGCATCGCGCTCTGTGACGCGGCGGCCCGGTTCGAGACCGCGACGCTGGCCCCGGTCCGGCCGACCTGGATCAACTACACCGGCGGCGACACCCTGCACTCCGTCGCCGTCTCCGACCAGGCCGTGTACGTGCAGGGCCACCAACGCTGGCTGAACAACCCGCAGGGCCGCGACTCGGCCGGCCCGGGTGCGCTCGATCGGCCCGGCATCGGCGCGATCGACCCGACCTCGGGCCTGGCCCTGCCCACGTGGAACCCGACCAAGGACCGCGGCGTGGGCGGCAGGGACCTGCTGGTCACCGCGCGCGGGCTCTGGGTCGCCAGCGACACGAATCACATCGGGCACGAGGCGCGGGAGCGGGTCGCGCTGCTGCCGTAGGGTTCGACCGGCAGGCTCTGGGCATACCATCGGGTCGAGCGAGATAGTTGACAAGGCAACTATCTCGCTACGTCCGAGAGGGATATGCACTGTGGGTCTGCCGCTCAAGATCGCCGACATCGCGCCCCGCGTCGCCACCGGCGCGTTCATCCTGAACTCCGGCCTCGGCAAACGGAACGTGGACGCCGAGCACGCCAAGAATCTGCACGGCATGGCGAGCGGGACGTACCCGTTCCTGGGCAAGCTGGAGCCGGCGCAGTTCGCGAAGCTGCTGTCGGCCGGCGAGATCACCCTCGGCGCCGCGCTGCTCGCGCCGGTGGTGCCGACCGCGCTGGCCGGGGCCGCGCTGACCGCGTTCGCCGGCGGCCTGATCGGGATGTACCTGAAGACGCCGGGCATGCGCAAGGACGGCAGCCTGGCGCCGAGCCCGCAGGGGCTCGCGATCGCCAAGGACGTCTGGATGCTCGGCATCGGGATCGGCTTCGTCGCCGACGCGATCGCCAACCGTAGGAAGTGAGGCCCGCGGGCCGGTCCCCGCGGGGACCGGCCCGCTACTTCCAGGTGTGGACGGGCTGGTTGGAGTGCATGTTGTCGATGTACTCCTGGGTCATCCGGCGCAGCACGTCCTGCCGGTCCAGGCTGGTCTCGTCGTACAACCGGTGGAAGGTGGCGGCCTGCCAGGACGCGCCGTTCCGGCCGGTCAGGCAGCGCTGCTCGATGATGCCCAGCAGCCGGTCCCGGACGGCCGGGTCGACCTCCCACCGGTCCAGGCCCTCCGCCGCCATCGGCAGCAGCCGGCGCAGCACCAGCTCGGTCACCGGCACCTGGCCGGCGCCGGGCCAGTAGACCTGCGCGTCCAGGCCGTACCGGGCGCAGGTGTGGAAGTTCTCCTCGGCCGCGGCGAACGACATCCGGCTCCACAGTGGACGGTCGTCGTCGGCCAGCGCCCGGACGACGCCGTAGTAGAAGGCGCCGTTGGCCAGGATGTCGGCCACGGTCGGGCCGGCCGGCAGCACCCGGTTCTCCACCCGCAGGTGCGGCTTGCCCCGGACCACGTCGTACACGGGGCGGTTCCAGCGGTAGATCGTGCCGTTGTGCAGCATCAGCTCGGACAGCTTCGGCACGTCGCCGCGCTCCAGCACCGCCGCCGGGTCCTCGTCCTCGACCAGCGGGAGCAGCGCCGGGAAGTAGCGCACGTTCTCCTCGAACAGGTCGAAGATCGAGTTGATCCAGCGCTCGCCGAACCAGACCCGGGGGCGGACGCCCTGGGCTTCCAGCTCGGCGCTGCGGGTGTCGGTGGCCTGCTCGAACAGCGGGATGCGGGTCTCCCGCCAGAGCTCCTTGCCCAGGAAGAACGGCGAGTTCGCGCCGAGCGCGACCTGGACGCCGGCGATGGCCTGGGCCGCGTTCCAGTAGCGCGGGAAGTTGGCCGGGCTCACCTGCAGGTGGAACTGGACGCTGGTGCAGGCGGCCTCGGGCGCGATCGTGTCCGCGGTGGTGGACAGCCGCTGCACGCCGTCGATGGTGATCTCCAGGTCCTCACCGCGGGCGGCGAAGATCTGCTCGTTGAGCAACGCGTACCGCGGGTTGGCCGACAGGCTGCTCTCCTGCAGCTGCTGCTCGGTGAGGGTGGGCAGGATGCCGACCATCACCATCCGGCTGCCGGTCGGGTTGGCCTTGTCCTCGGCGTGGTTGAGGGTGTCCCGGATGCTCTGCTCGAGCTCGGTGACCGAGTCGCCGGCCAGCGACCGCGGCTGGACGTTGATCTCGATGTTGAACTGGCCGAGCTCGGTCTGGAAGTCGGCGTGGCTGACCGCGTCGAGCACCTCGGCGTTGCGCAGCGCCGGGTCGCCGTTCTCGTCGACCAGGTTGAGCTCGATCTCGACGCCGGTCAGCGGCTTCTCGAAGTCGAACTGGGACTGCGCCAGCATCCGCTCGAAGGTGTCCAGACAGCGCCGGACCTTCTGCCGGTAGCGCGTCCGGTCCTCGCGACTGAACTGCGTCGCGGCGACGTCCCTGCCCATCAGGCCTCCCGTACGGGTCGCTGCGGCGAGTGTCCCACCCCGCTGCCTACCCCGCGGCGGTCGTGAGGAAGCGGGTCAGTTCGCGGCGGAGGGCCACGCCGAGGCGGTCGGCGCGGACGTGGAGCTCGGTGCGCAGGTCCAGCGGCAGGCCGCCGACCGTGACGACCGCCTGCAGGGCCAGGTCCTCGGCCAGCACCGCCTCCTCGAAGGCGACCTCGCGATCGACCGCCTCCGGTCCCGGCCGCAGCTCGCCGCCGATGTTGTGCAGCAGCATCTTGGTGTAGATGCGGGTGCTGTCGTCGGCCTCCGGCAGGATCAGGAACAGGATCGTCTTCACCGACCCGGCGTCGAGCTCCTCCAGCCGCAGCAGCAGCTGGAACGGGGCCCGGTAGACGTACGTGGCCCGGCGGCGCTGGCGCAGCGGCCGGATCCCGGCCACCACCCCCGGGTCCTCCGGGTTGTCGAACCACTGCTCCTGCACGCTGCGGAAGCCGGCCGGCTCGGTGACGACCTCGGCCGGCTCGACCACCCGGTCGGAGTCGGCGCCGAACGTTCCGATGTGGACGAACGGGAAGTGCGCCACGTCGAGGAAGTTGTCCGCGACGAAGCCGGCGTTCACGGTCGTCCGGGCCGGCGGCAGCCAGGCCCCGACGTACGCCTCGTCCTCCGCGTCGGGCTCGTCGAAGACCTCGGTCAGCGGCGGCTCCGGCGCCAGCCAGACCATGCCCCAGCGCTCGGTCAGCCCGGCCGGCGCGGGTTCCGCGACCAGCTCGGGACCGCGGCGCAGCGAGAAGGCCTGCCCCACGACCGTCGCCTCGTACGGGTCCGGGCCGACCTCGGTGGACAGCGCCACCGGGTGCCAGGTCCGGCGCAGCCGCGGGTCGGTGTTGCGCAGGCCGTCCGGCCCGGCGCCGTCGGCCGGCAGGTCGCTGACGCAGGCCCAGAGCCGGCCGTCGGCCTCGCGGGAGCGCGGCGCCGCGGACAGGTGCGCCCGCGGCGGGATGTTCGCCTCCTCGCCCAGCGACGGCAGCACCACGCAGGCGCCGGCGGCGTCGAACTCCCAGCCGTGGTAGGCACACCGCAGCCGGCCACCGTCCACAGTGGCCGCTGCCAGCGGCACCAGCCGGTGCGGGCAGAGCGGCGCGACCAGGCCGGCCGGGGCGTCGTCGCTGAGCCGGACCGCCACGTACGGGCGGCCGGCCACGTCGACCGGCCGGGGCACCGTCGTGACATCGGCGGAGCGCGCGACCGGGATCCACTGCTCGTCCACGCACCCAGACTAGGCAGCCCGGGCCGCGGGTGCCTCGGTCGGTCTCAGACGTGCAGCTTCGGATCCAGCTCCGGGGGCTGCGGCGGCACCTCGACACCGCGGGAGCGCAGCCCGTCCTCGATCGCGCGGATCGCGGTCTCGACCACCTTGACCCGGGCCCAGCGCTTGTTGTCGCCCTCCACCAGCGCCCAGGGCGCGTACGGCGTGTCGGTCCGGTTCAGCATCTCCTCGACCGCGGCCTCGTACGCCCCGCGCTTGTCCCGGTTGCGCCAGTCCTCGTCGGTCAGCTTCCACTGCTTGAGCGGGTCGGTCTGCCGCCGCTCGAACCGGCGCAGCTGCTCCTCCTCGGACAGGTGCAGCCAGAACTTGATCAGGATCGTGCCGTCGTCGACCAGGGTCCGCTCGAACTCGCAGATCTCCTGGTACGCCCGCCGCCACTGGTGCTCGGAGGCGAAGCCCTCGACCCGCTCCACCAGCACCCGCCCGTACCAGGACCGGTCCAGCACGGCCATGCCGCCCCAGCCCGGCAGCGTCGGCCAGAACCGCCAGAGGAAGTGGTGCCGCTTCTCGTCGTACGTGGGGGCGGCGAAGGAGGCGACGCGGACGTGCCGCGGGTCCAGCGGGGCGACCAGCCGGCGGATGCAGCCGCCCTTGCCGGCGGCGTCCCAGCCCTCGAACACGATGCACAGCGGCGGGCCGAGCCGGGGCGCGGTGCCGAGCTGGCCGCCGAGCGAGAGGCGCAGCCAGACCAGCCGGGTCTGGGCGGCGGCCAGTCGTTCCGCCTCCTCGGACCGGCCGAGTCGCAGCGTCAGGTCCAGGTCGTCCAGCCGTCCGCCCACGCGGTCACCATTCCCCGGTCGTCAGGGTGCCTTCACGTCGGCCGCCACCGTACGGACCGTGGCGCCGAGTCGGGCCCTGGTTCCGGCCGCCGGGTCGAGCAGCGCGGTGTGCAGGGCCGGTCCGCAGCCCAGCAGCGTACGGGCCCAGCGGTCCTCGGCGGTCGGCCGCAGCCGGGCGGTCAGCCGCAGCGGCCTCGACCGCAGTCGCAGCAGGTCCAGGGCCCGGTCGGCGGCCCGGGTGTTCTGCACGGTCGGGCCCTCGCGCAGGCCGGCGCCGAGCAGCCGCAGGGTCGCGCCGACCCGGCGGCGGACCGCGGCCCGCGTCTTCACCGGCGCCAGCAGGGCCGCCGGCAGCACCGCGCAGGCGCCGCCGACCAGGATCGCCAGCAGCCGCTCGCCCAGCAGGTGCAGGCCGAACGGCTCGCCGAGCAGGCCGTACAGGAGGCTGAGGGAGGCGGTCATGGCGGCGGCCCACCAGGCATAGCCGTACGGGCGCAGGGCGATCCCGGCGCCGAGCACGGCCAGGATCAGCACCGTCCCGGGCAGCGGGGCCGGCATCGCGACCGCGCCGACCGCGGTCGCCACGACCGTGCCGGCGAGCGCGCCGAGCAGGCGTTCGGTCGCGGTGACCGCGACCTCGCCCCGGGACGTGGCCCGCAGGCTGACCGTGAGCACGGTGATCACCGTCCAGGGCCAGTGGTGGCCGAACAGCTGCTGCCCGACCAGGAAGGCGAGCGCGACGGCGGTCGTGCCCTGCAGCGACAGCCGGGTCCGGACCTGGGCCCGGACCGCGCTGTCCGGCTGCACCTCCTGCACCGGCTCGTACGGCGGGAGCGTGGCGAGCGCGGCGCGGGCCTCGGTCAGCGGCTCCTCGACGTCGCGGCCCTGCTCGGCGGCGTGCTCGACGGCGAGCACGGCCAGCCGGGCCTCGGTCGCGTCCGGCGGAAGCCGGCCGTCGAGCGCGAGCCCGGCCGCGTGCACGGCCCGGACCGCGCGGGGCCTCCTTGCGGCGTGGCGGGCGGCGGTGGCGAGTGGGGCGACGGACGGCGGGTTCTCGGGCCAGAGGCGTGGGACGAGGGTGGTCCAGAGGGTGGCGACCACGCAGGCGACGGCGACCTGGATGATGCCGACCAGCGGCCGCCGGGCCAGCTCGACCTGCGGCGCGATGAACAACGCGACCAGCGGCAGCAGCAGCGCCCGGCCGACCGTGGCCCAGGCCGGCCCGAGCCGCCAGGCCATCCGCGCACCGGCGAACACGACCAGGTAGAGCAGGTCCGCGGCGACGGTCGAGTGGGCGAAGACCAGGCCGAGCCCGGCCGTGGCCAGCACCACCAGCGGCAGCCGGGCCAGCGCGGCCGGCAGCGCGGACCGGCGGTGCGCGTGCCGGGCCTGGGTCAGGCAGAGCGCGCCGCCCAGCACGAGCAGGCCGGGCTCGCCGAAGCCGACCGCGTTCAGCGCGGCCAGCGTGCCCACGGTCCCGGCCAGCGGAACGAACGCCACCCCGACGGTACGCATGTGCGTACCATACGGTACGCAGGTACGTAGTTTCTCGAGGACGTACTGTGCCGCCGTGGACCCGATCGCCGAGGCCGCCGCGCTGCGGGACGGGGTGCTGCGGCTGTCCCGCCGCCTGCAGGGCGAGCGGTCCACCTCCGGGCTCAGCCTGACCAAGATCAGCATGCTCGGGCACCTGGTCCGGCGCGGGCCGCAGTCCCCGGGCGAGCTGGCCGCCGCCGACCGGCTGCAGCCGCAGTCGGTGACCCGGGTGCTGGCCGAGCTGGAACGCGACGGCCTGGTCCAGCGGTACGCCGACCCGGCCGACCGGCGGACCCGTCGGCTGCGGATCACGGTGTCCGGGCGGGCGGCGCTGGGCGCGGACATGCGGCAGCGGGACGAGTGGTTGGCCGGGGCGCTGGCGCGGGAGCTCAGCCCGGCGGAGCGGGCGGTGCTGGCCGAGGCCGGCGACCTTCTCGCCCGCCTCGGCGACTCCCCACCCGCGAGCGCCGACCCCTGACCCGCAGGCGCCGACTCCCCACCCGCCCCGGCCTCCCCACCCGGGAGCGGCGGCTAGCGCCGGCGGGCGATGAGCTCGGTGCGGTTGGCGAGGCCGAGCTTGCCCAGGATGCTGCGGACGTGGCTCTCCACGGTCCGCTCCGAGAGCACCAGTGACTCGGCGATCTCCCGGTTCGACAGCGCCCGGACGACGAGGTCGGCGACCTCCCGCTCCCGCGCGGTGAGCGGATCGGAGTGCCGCCGGGCGGCCGCGAGCTCGCCCGCGAGCCGGCCGGCCCGGGCCAGCGGGCCCGGCATGTCCAGCCGCCGGAACTCGTCCGCGGCCTGCCGGACCAGGCCCTCCGCCTCGGCCGTCGGGCCGAGCAGCCCGGCCAGGTCGAGCCGGCCGACCGCCGCCATCGGCCGGCCCCGGACGGCCAGGTTGGCGGCGACCGCCCGGCGCAGCAGCGCGATCCCCTCCGCCGGCCGGCCCGCGGTGGCCGCCAGCAGCCCGAGCTCCCGCAGCGGCGAGCCGGAGAAGTACACCGTGGGGACACCGACCGTGCCGGGGCAGTCGGCGTACTCGACGATCCGGCCGTACAGGACCTCGGCCGTCTCCCGGTCGGCGAAGGCGATCGCCAGTTCGGCGAACTCCAGCACCGCGCCGCCCCAGCGGAAGTCCGCGACCATGCCGGCCAGCCCGGACTTCAGCTCGGCCCAGATCGCGGCGGCCTCGTCCCGGCGGCCGTGCAGGAGCAGCAGGTTGGCCTCGTTGGCCCGGATCAGCGGCATCGTCGGGAAGTTCGCCAGCGCCGTCCAGAACTCCGGCGGCAGCTCGCCCGGGTCACCCCGCAGCCGGGTCAGGTGGGACGCGTACGCCTGCGACAGCCCGACCGCGGTCGGGTCGCCGGTCGCCACCGCCACCTCGGTCGCCTGCCGGTTGAACTCCCGGGCCGCCTCGAACCGGCCCTCCAGCGTCGCCCGGGCCGCCTGCGCCCGCAGCAGGTGCCAGCGGGCCAGCGGCTGCCCGCTGCGCCCGGCCACCCGCTCCAGCAGCCCGAACGCCTCGCTCACCACGTCGAGCCGGGCCAGCTCGTAGCCGGCCCGCAGCATCCAGCCGGCCCCGGTCGCGCCGGCCAGCGGCTGGCCCAGCTCGGTCGCGCGGTCGACCGCGAGCCGGCCGAGCCGCAGCCGCTCGGGCGCGTCGGCGGCGGCGAGCAGGGTGAGCTCGCGGGCCCGGGCGGCGTCCAGCACCGCGGCCGGGTCGCCGTCCCGCTCGGCCATCCGCAGCGCCTCGATCGCCTGCTCCTCGGCCTCCTTCGGAAGGCCGCGCTCGGCCGCCATCGCGGCGGCCTGGGCCAGCAGCCGGACCCGGGTCGCGGCCGGCGGGTCCGTGTCCAGCGCCCGCGCGCAGAGCCGCCCGACCACGTCGGCCACCTCCGGGTACGTCACCCCGCGGATCACCAGCGCGGCCTCGGCCAGCAGGCCGGGCGGACCGATCGCGGCCGCCTGCTCACAGTGGGCCAGGCTGGCCGGCAGCCGGCCGGCCAGGAACTCGGCCGTGGCCTGCCGGACGAGCGCGGCCCCCAGCACCGCCGGTGCGGCCCCGGCCGCTCGCAGCGCGGTCACCGCGTCCGATCGGTGGGCGACCGCGGCGTCCAGGGCCAGCGCCTGCCCGGCCTGCTCGGCGGCCCGGGCCGAGCAGCCGGCCGCGGCGGCGTGGTCGCCGGCGGCGAGCCAGTGCGCGGCGGCCCGGCCCGGTTCCGCGTCGGTCAGCGCCCGGGCGGCCCGCTGGTGCAGGCCGCGGGCGGTCCCGGCCGGGATCGTCGCCCGGACGGCGTCCTGGAGCAGGGCGTGCGCGAAGACCAGGCCGTGGCCCCCGAGCAGGCCGGCCCGCCGGGCGGCGGCCAGCGCCGGGCCGGGGTCGGCACCGGTCACCTCGGCCAGCGTCGCGGGGCCGGCACCGTCGCCGAGCAGCGCCAGCGCCTCCACCACCGCCCGGTCGGCCTCGCTCAGCCCGGCCAGCATGCCGGCCGCCACCACCGGCAGGTCGTCCCCGGCCGCCAGCAGCAGCGGCAACCCGCCGGTCCGCCGGAACGCCTCGGTGCCGTCACCGCCGAGGTACTGCCCGACCTCGCGGGCGGTCAGCGGCGGCAGCGCGAGCGCCTCCGTACCGGGGTTGCGGCGGGTGTCGGCGATCGCGGCCGCGGTCTCACCGGCGAGCCCGTCCCGGTGGGTGCCGAGCACCAGCAGCGCGGCGTCGCCGGCGTCGGCCGCGACCCGGCGGAGCAGGGCGAGCGACTCGGCGTCGGCCCAGTGCAGATCCTCCAGGACCAGCACGACCGGGCGCTGCGCCGCCGACCGCAGCAGCGCGTCGGTGACCGTGGTCAGCGCCCGGAACCGCTCGGCCGCCACCGCGGACGGCTCCACCGCGCCGACCCCGCCCGGGAGCGTGCCCGCCAGCCCGGTGGCCGCGGCCCGGTCCAGCGCCCGCAGCGCCCGGGACCAGGCCCAGAACGGCGGCGCGCCCCGGTCGTCGGTGCACCGTCCGCGCCCGACGGCCGCGCCGCCCCCGGACCGGGACAGGGCCTCCTCGACCAGCCGGGTCTTGCCGATCCCGGCCGGTCCGGAGACGAGCAGCACGCCGCCCCGGCCGGCCTCCGCGGCGGCCAGCCGGTCCAGCAGCAGGCCCATCTCGGCGCCCCGGCCCACGAACGGGTGGCTGGCGTGCACGGGGCGAGTATCGCGGTTCCGCACCCGGTTCAGTGCCAGTACGGATTCCCCGGGACGCGGACGGCGACATCGTCGGGAGCACACCCGAGGAGAGGACTTCCGATGAAGGCCACCGTTCATCCCGTCGACGGCGTACCCGGCCCGCAGGACAACAGCTGGGTCGACGCCGTGCTCACCGCGCTGGGCGCCGAGGCGATCCCGGCCGGCGCGCTGATCGCCCGCCCGCTCGGCGTCGGGCCCGGCGCCGTGGTCGCGTTCTGGACCGACGACGCCCCGGTCGCGGGCTGCACCGCCGGACCGGTCACGGTCGGCCCGGGGGTCCCGTACGAGATCGCCTCCCACCAGGCCGGGACCTCGGCCGGGCCGGCCCGCTACCTGCAGCTGACCACGTTCGGCGGCCGCGGCGACGAGTGGTGCGCGGCATTCGACCGCTCCGGACAGGAGCGGGTCTGGCCGGCCGTGAAGGACGTGCCCGGCCTGGTCGGCGTGCTCGTCGGCGCCGCGCCCGGCGCCCGGGTGGCGGTCACGCTGGCCGACTCGGTCGAGGCCCTGGAGGCCGGCGCCGCCGCGATCCTGTCGACCGAGCTGCTGCCGTGGGAGGACCCGGCCCACCTCACCGGCCCGGAGCAGCTGGCGATCCTGCGGCTGGTGCACGCCGACGTGCCGGCCGGGGCGACCCGCTGACCCCCTCCGTCTTCCGGCGGACACCACGAGAGCCGGACGTAGGACCTCAGCTCATCCCCTCCCCCGACGCGGCCGCCTTCGATCCGGCGGAGTGTCAGGAACACCGACGACGCAAGGAGAAACGACGATGACCAGCACGACCGCGACCGAGCTGCGCGACGGCACCTGGACCGTCCCGGCCGGCACCGCCACCTTCGCCGCCCGCAACTTCGGCATCCGCACCGTCCGCGGCACCCTGGCGCTCGAGCGCGGCAGCGTCACCGTCGCCGGTGGCCGGCCGGTCGTGGCCGAGGGCACGCTGCGCTCGGCCAGCGTGAACACCGGCACGGCCAAGCGGGACGAGCACCTGTGCAGCGCGCAGTTCCTCGACATCGCCGCGCACCCGGCCGTGAGCCTGCGGGCGCTGCGGTTCGAGCCGGCCGAGGACGGCTGGACCGTGCCCGCGACGATCACCGTGGCCGGGGCCGAGGCACCGATCACGCTGCACGCGCGGCGCCTCCCGGACGACGGGCCCGGTGCCGTACGGGTCCGGATCACCGGCGAGTTCGACCGCACCACGGTCGGCATCCGCGCTCCGCGCTTCATGGTCGGGCACCGCGTCGCGGTCGAGGCGGAGCTGAGCTTCACTCAGCGGTGATCACCACGTCCGGCTCCGCGGCCTTCGGGACGAGCAGGCCGAGCAGCGCGCCGGCTTCGGCGACGACCTCGGCCCGCTCGCCCCGGGACAGCCGCGGCGCCCGGACGAGCAGCCGGCCGGCCTTGCGGTCGACCCGCCAGGTCCCGCGCAGCCGGCCGTCGACCAGCAGCGGCGACCAGTGGAACTGCTCGTCGAACAGGGCGTCCGCACCGGCCGGCACGATCCGGCTCCGGTCGGCGTGCCCGAGCAGCACGTTGTCGTACTGGGGCAGGAACCGGGCCGGGGCCGGGAGGTCCGGGTCCGGCCGGGGCGCGTCCGGCAGGTCGACCAGCTCGCGCCCGTCCTCGGCCCGGAACGTCCGCAGCGACGGCCGCAGCCGGTCCACCACCTCGGCCAGCCGGGTCAGCCCGGACCAGTTCTGCACGTCGGCCGTGGTCGCCGGGCCGAACGCGGCCAGATACCGCAGCACCAGCCGGTCCGGGGCCTCGTCGGTGCCCAGCGCCCGCTCGAAGACCGCGTGCCTGGCCCGGCCGCTGCGGCCCCAGACCCCGCGCGGTGGCAGCTGGACCAGCGGCAGCAGCGCCCGGGCGGTCTGGGCCAGCGCGATCTCCTCCCGGTCCGGCCAGCGCTCCCGCAGCAGCCGGCCCAGCTCCCCGAACGTCCGCGGCTCGGCCCCGACCAGCTCCCGCGCGGCGGCGGCCAGCTCACCGAGGTCGACCCCGGCCAGCCGGGTCCCGAACGCCGAGCGCGCCATCCGGTGCAGCGCGGGCTGAAGCACCGGCCGCAGCGCCACGCCGTCGGCCGCGGTGACCAGATGGATGGTGGAGCGCTGCAGTGCGATCCGGACGGCGGCGCCCTCGGCGACAGCCCGGGCCAGCTCCTGCGGGTCGTACGGGTCGAGCCTGGCCCACAGGCCCACGTACGGGTCCTGCGGCTCCTGGGCCTGCAGGCCGACGAGGTGCTCGACCACCTCGAGCGCGGGCCGGTCGACCCGGGTGAGCAGCAGCTGCCGCGCCAGCAACGCCCGGTTCAGGGCCCGATCGGTGAGCACGTCCCGACCCTAGGCACTGAACCGGACGGATCCTGACCGCAGTCCGCGGCCGGCGCCGTGCCATGGATGCGATGGCTCCCCACGGTTAGGGTCCGACCCATGGTGATGACGGATGTGACGCAGAACGACGCGACGGTCGCGTGGCACGTCACGGACGACACCTCGTCGACCGGTCCCGTCGCCGTCTGGCGGATCGAGACCGGGGTCGCCTTCCTCACCGGCGCGGACGTCGACCCCCGCGCGTACCGTCCCGAGTTCCACGATCGCCTGGCCGCGATCGTGAGCAGCACCGCGGTTCCGCTGAGCCCGGCGACGCCGAAGGCGCGCCCGTCCCAGCGCTTCTACACGGTGGACGCCGACGACCACGGCAGCGAGGTCATCTCGACGGCGCTCCTGCGCGCGGATCCGGCCTGGTTGGCCGAACGCTGCGGCGACGTCACGGTCGCGGGCTGGACCGTCGCGGACGTCCGGTTGGACGTCCTGGACTTCGGCGTGGCGACGGCGGTGCTCGGCTGGGTTCCGGCGGAGGAGACGCGAGCGGACATCGCGGACCTCCGGACCGCCGTGGCCGACCTGAACGAGTCGGCACCGGAGTTGACCGCCGGCGTCGCGGCCGACGTGGCCGCGGCCGTACAGGAGGCCTTCGAGGGTCAGGAGCTGTTGCTGACCCCGCACGATCCGCTTCAGGAGGCCCGCGCGAAGCAGCTTCCGCGGCCCGGCGAGATCCTCTGGGCCTGGAACCACTGCCGCGCCTCGGCGCCGGACCGCCAGCAGGCGGTCGCCGCCCGCGCGCTCGCGAGCCACCTCTGCCCCAACGACTTCGAAATCCTCCAGCACCGCGATCACACGTACGCGGCCGGCGTGTTCACGTCGGTCACCTGCTCAGCGCTCGGGTGCGAGGCGGACGGCATGACGCTGGCGCGCACGACACCGGTGCAGGACGCCTGGTGGACGCTGTTCTGGATGCTGGACCGAGTGTTGCTGGCCCTCCTCATCGACCTGGGCCGGACGACCGCCGACCTGCCCATGAGCCGGCTGGCCGCGCAGGCGGTGGCGATCCAGGACATCGCCGAACGCACCCGGCTGTACCGCAGCCGGGTGGACAGCGTGCTGGTGAGCTCCGGAGCGCGGGACATCGCCGTGTGGCAGACGCTGGCGAAGGCGTGGGATCTCGACTTCCGCATCGGCACGGTCGATCACAAGCTGGAGCTCCTGCAGGCCAGCTACCGCACCGTTGTCGCCCGGCTCAACCAGGCCCGCAACACCCGCATCACCCTGATGGTCTACCTGTTCACGGCCCTCAGCCTGGTCTCGAACGCCGTCAGCGTCGAGCAGTACTCGGAGGGGCGCATCAACGGATCCCTCACGATCCGGCTGCTCATCCTCACCCTGTGCGTGCTGGCCTCGATGGCAGCCGTCGTGCTCACGTTGCGGGTGCGCGTGCGGACGACCCCGGGGCCGTCCTGACCCCTACGGACAGGGTCCGGATCGGGACGTACGACACAGGAGGCATGATGGTGCACCTTCCGGCGAAGCCCCGGTGCGCAATGACGCGCCGACGGGAAAATGTCGGAGGTCCTTGGTAGACATGAGTCCGCCGAGTCCACCTGTCGCTCCCCACCAGAGGGCCGTGATACCCGATGATCAAGTTCGATTCGGTGGGCAAGCGGTACCCGAGCGGGACCACCGCGGTGGATGGCCTCGACCTGGTGGCGCCCTCGGGCCGGATCACCGTGCTCGTCGGCCCGTCCGGCTGCGGCAAGACGACCTCGCTGCGCATGGTCAACCGGATGGTCGAGCCGAGCTCGGGGACGGTCTGGCTGGACGACCGGGACACCGGGAAGGTCGACCCGGCCGCGCTCCGCCGCGGCATCGGGTACGTGATCCAGCAGGCCGGCCTGTTCCCGCACCGCACTATCGCCGACAACGTGGCCACCGTGCCGCTGCTGCTCGGCTGGGACAGGCGCAGGGCCCGGCAGCGGGCGCTGGAGCTGATGGAGCGGGTCGGGCTGCCGGCCGACCTCGCCCGCCGCTACCCGGCGCAGCTCTCCGGCGGCCAGCAGCAACGGGTCGGGGTGGCCCGGGCGCTGGCCGCGGACCCGCCGGTGATGCTCATGGACGAGCCGTTCAGCGCGGTCGACCCGGTCGTCCGGCATGAGCTGCAGGACGAGTTCCTCCGGCTGCAGAGTGAGATCGGCAAGACGATCCTGTTCGTCACCCACGACATCGATGAGGCGGTCAAGCTCGGCGACGAGGTCGGCGTCATGCGGGTCGGGGGGAAGCTGGCCCAGCTGGCCAGCCCGGCGACGCTGCTGGCCGAACCGGTGGACGACTTCGTGGCCGGCTTCGTCGGCCGCGACCGGGGCTACCGCTCGCTCGGCTTCCGGGCCGCCGGCGAGCTGTCGCTGACCGAGGAGCCGACGGTCCGGATCGGGACCGACGGCGGCGAGGCCGCGCGGGTGGCCCAGGACGACTGGCTGCTCGCCGTCGACGCGGACGGGCAGCCGCAGGGCTGGCTGGACGCGCGCGAGCTGCGGGCCGGCACCCCGGTCGGGCCGGACCTGCTGCACCGCGGCGGCACCACCGCCCGGGCGGACGACTCGCTGCGGGCCGCGCTGGACGCCGCGCTGTCGGCCCCGTCCGGCCGGGGCGTGATCGTGGACGGCGACGGCCGGCTGCTCGGCACGATCTCGACCGGGGACGTGGTCGCGCGCATCGAGGCCGAGCGGGAGCGCCGCCAGGCCCAGCTCGAGGACGCCACTGCCGGGGGCGGCGAGTGATCACCTACCTGCGGGATCACACCCAGGAGGTCGCCGACCGGTTCCTCACCCACGCCTGGCTGGCGCTGCTGCCGCTGGCGATCGGGCTGGCGCTGGCGATCCCGCTGGGCTGGCTGGCCAGCCGCTACCGCTGGCTCTACCCCGGGGTGATCAACCTGGCCGGGCTGCTCTACACGCTGCCCTCGGTGGCGCTGTTCGTGATCATGCCCTCGATCATCCACACCAAGATCCTGTCGCCGGTCAACGTGGTCGTGGCGCTGACGATCTACACGGTCGCGCTGCTGGTCCGGGTGATCGCGGACGCGTTGATCGCGGTCCCGGACGAGGTCCGGGCGGCCGCGGTGGCGATGGGCTTCACCGGGCTCGGCCGGTTCCTGCGGGTCGACCTGCCGATCGCGGTGCCGGTGATCGTCGCGGGGCTGCGGGTCGCCGCCGCGTCGAACGTCGGGCTGGTCTCGGTCGGCGCGCTGATCGGCGTCAACCAGCTCGGATCGCTGTTCACCGACGGGTTCACCCGGGACATCGGCAGCGTGGTGCTGCTCGGGATCATCCTGTGCGTGATCCTCGCGCTCATCCTCGACGCGATCATCGTGCTGACCGGCCGGCGGCTGACCGCCTGGCAGCGGGTGGGGGCCTGAGATGGGCGTGATCGTCGACTTCCTCGGCAACGGGGCCAACTGGTCGGGCTCGGACGGCATCCCGCTCCGGATCGTCGAGCACCTCGAGTACACGTTCGTCGCGCTGCTGTTCGTCTGCGCGATCGCCCTCCCGCTCGGCCTGTACGTGGGACACACCGGCCGCGGCTCGGTCGCGATCGCCGGCACCGCGAACGCGCTGCGCGCGCTGCCCGACTTCGGCCTGCTCGTGTACGTCGTGCTGCTGATCTCCGGCAGCCTCCCGGCAGATCTCGCCTACACGCTGCCGACGACCATCGTGCTGGTCGTCCTCGGCATCCCGGCGACCCTCTCGGCGACGTACGCGGGGATTCAGAACGTCGACCGGGCGGCGCGGGACGCGGCCAAGGGCATGGGCATGACCGGCGGCCAGGTGCTCTGGCGGGTGGAGGTGCCCAACGCGCTGCCGCTGATCATCTCCGGGATCCGCAGCTCGATGCTGCAGATCGTGGCGACCGCGACGATCGCCGCGTACGTGTCGCTCGGCGGGCTGGGCCGGTTCATCCTCGACGGCCAGTCCCAGCGGGACTACTCGCAGATGGCCGCCGGCGCCGTACTGGTCGGCGTGCTGGCCATCCTGCTCGACCTGATCAGCACCGCGATCCAGCGGCTGGTCGTCTCACCCGGCGTGACCGGCCGGTTCCGTACGTCGGCGGCGCGCCGACGGCCCGCGCTGATCGCGTCGGGTCAGGAAGGGTCCGTGGTTCCCACCAGTTAGGTAGAGAATGTGACCGGGCCCGTCGGGGGCCGCGTACCACTACAGGAGACAGTCGACATGAAACGGACCAGAGTCACCCTGGCCGCCCTCGCCTCCGTCGCGGCGCTGGCCCTGACCGCCTGCGGCGGCGGCGGCAGCGACCCGCTCAGCACCGGCGCCGCCTCCCCGGCGGCGTCCGGCACGATCGTGGTCGGCTCCGCGAACTTCCCGGAGAGCGCGCTGCTCGCCCAGATCTACGCCGGCGCTCTGCAGTCCAAGGGCGTGAAGGTGTCGACCAAGCTCAACATCGGCAGCCGGGAGACCTACATCCCCGGTCTGCAGGACGGGTCGATCGACCTGATCCCGGAGTACAGCGGCGTGCTGCTGCAGTACTTCGACAAGACCGCGGCCCAGGTCAGCTCCGCGGACGTGTACTCGGCGCTGCAGTCCAAGCTGCCGGCGAAGCTGACCGTGCTGACCCAATCGACGGCGGAGGACAAGGACTCGGTCACCGTCACCAAGGAGACCGCGGCCAAGTACAACCTCAAGTCGATCGCCGACCTCGCCGCGGTCGGCAACCAGATCACGCTGGGCGGACCGCCGGAGTGGAAGACCCGCCAGACCGGCGAGCCCGGCCTCAAGCGGATCTACGGCATCACGTTCAAGGACTTCAAGGCGCTGGACGCGGGCGGCCCGCTCACGATCAACGCGCTGAAGAACGGCAGCATCCAGGCCGGTGACGTGTTCACCACCGACCCGAACATCATCGCCAACGGCTGGCTCGCGCTGGAGGACCCGAAGAACCTGTTCGCGGCCCAGAACGTGCTGCCGCTGATCAACAAGGCCAAGGCGACGCAGACGGTCTCGGACGCGCTCAACGCGGTCTCGGCCAAGCTCACCACCGCGGTGCTGCTCGACCTCGACAAGCAGATCATCACCGACAAGAAGGACCCGTCGGTGGTGGCCAAGGCCTTCCTGACCAGCAACGGTCTCGGCTAGCCCGCACTGCCCCGGAGGCCGCCGATCCCAGCCGGGACCGGCGGCCTCCGCCGTTGTCGCCCCCGCTCCGGCCCGGCTACGTTGTGTCGCGCGTCACATACTCGATCACGAGGGAGACGACGGCATGGCTGACTACGACCCGCGAGCCGACACCGGGATCCCGACCGAACCGGTCGGCTCGCTCCCCCGGCCGTCCTCGCTGCAGGCCGCGTACGCGGACTACGACGCGGGCAAGATCGGCAAGGACCAGCTCGAGTCCGAGCAGGATGCCGCGGTCAAGGACTCCATCGAGCGGTTCGAGGCGACCGGGTCGCCGATCATCTCCGACGGCGAGCAACGCTGGTCCAGCTTCGCCACGTACCCGGTGACCGATACCCTCGGCGGTACCGGGCTGGCCGACCACCTGGCCGGGACCGGCGGGCAGTTCTTCGCGATCTTCGCCGACGGCCACAACCGGCAGCTGCCCAAGCTCACCGGCGGACCGTTCCGCTACAAGAACTTCGCCGGCGACACCCTGGCCAAGTCCATCGGGTACGCGCACAAGCCGATGAAGCAGGCGGTCATCGCGCCCTCGATGCTGCTGCTGCTCTACCCGCTGGACGAGGAGATCGACGGCTACTCGCGCCAGCAGTTCGAGGACGACCTGGTCGACGAGTGCGAGAAGGACATCCGGCACGCGTTCGAGGCCGGCGCGGTGCGGGTCTCGATGGACTTCACCGAGGGCCGGCTCGCCACCCGGGCCGACCCGCGCAACCCCTGGACCGGGCGCGGGATGCTGTCGCACTTCATCGAGCTGGACAACCGGGTCTTCGCCCGGTTCAGCGCGGAGGAGCGCCGCAACATCGGCGTGCACACCTGCCCCGGCGGCGACCGGGACTCGGTGCACAGCGCGGACGTGCCGTACAGCGACCTGCTGCCGAGCATGTTCCAGCTCGACGCCGGCTACTTCCTCATGCAGCTGGCCAGCGAGCGGGACCGGGACTCGGTCTACCAGCTGGTCGGACAGCACAGCCGGGACGACCAGATGTGCTTCATCGGCGTGATCTCGCCGGTCATGCCGCGGGCGGAGAAGCCCGAGGAGGTCCGCGACCAGCTGATCCGGGCCGCGAACTTCATCCCCAAGGAGCGGCTGGGCTCCACCGACGACTGCGGGTTCTCGCCGTTCTCGATCGACGAGAAGCCGTCGCACGGGTCGCCGGACTACGCCCGCGACGTCGCGTTCGAGAAGATCTCGAACCGGATCGAGGGCACCCGGGCGGCGGCCGAGAAGCTCGGCCTCTAACTGGTCGCGTCGCCGGGCAGCACCAGCTGCCCGGCGGCGTTCCGGCTCACCGGCTCGGCCGCGGTGACCGCCTCGACCGGGATCGGCCCGTACACGTGCGGGAAGCCGTCCTCGACCCGGATCTGGGCCGGGATCCTCGCCGGGTCGATGCGCAGTAGCACGAGGTCCTCGGCGTCCGCGTAGAACGCCTCCGCCACCCCGGCCAGCTGCTCCGGCCGGGAGGTGTGCACGAATCCCACCTCGGCCAGGCTCAACCCCCGCGTCGACCGCTCGTACCGGCCCGTCGGCCGCGCCGCCTCCCACTCCGCCCGGTCGGCCAGGTGCCACAACTCGCCCATACCGGCCACGCTAGCGGCCGCGGGCGACGATCTCGGCCGCGATGTCGCGGAGCTTGCGGTTGCTGTGCTGGCTGGCCACCCGCAGCCGGTCGAACGCCTCGGCCTCGGTGATCCGCTCGGTGCCCACGAGGATGCCGATCGCCGCGCCGATGACCGGGTTCGAGGCGACCGCCTGCCGCAGCTGGACGGCCTGTTCGTGCTCGGCCGCGCGGGCCAGCGCGGCCCCCGCATGGGTCGCGTACGCCGCCGCGAGCGTCCTCGTCCGCGGCCCGAACGCCCCGGCCGGCCCGGCGTAGAGGGTCAGCGCGCCGAGCGTCTCGCCGCCGAGCACCAGCGGGCAGGACAGCACGCTGTGCGCGCCGGCCCGGACCGCGGCGGCCGGGAAGTCGCGCCAGCGCGGGCCGGGGAGCCCGGCCAGGTCCGCCACCGGCTCGGCCGGGACCGCCGCGAGCGCGTCGAGCGTGGGGCCGGCGCCCGCGCCGTACTGCAGGCCGTCGAGCCGGCGGGCCAGGCCGTCGGTCGCGGCCGCCGTGATCAGCCCCGGCAGCGTGACGCTGGCGCGCTCGGCCGCGGGCACTGCCCGCAGCGCCAGCCGGGCGATCCGGTCCAGCGTCTCGGGCATGGTCCGGACCTTGTGCAGCTCCTTGGCCAGCTCGGTCAGGTCGACCAGGACCGGAGCCGGGTCGCGCCGCAGCGAGTGCCGCAGCGCCGAGGCGGCGGCCACGGTGGCCCGCACCGCCCGCCGGCTCTCCGGTGCGTCCCGCCGCCCGATCGCGGCGCGGTCCTCGCCGCGGCCACGCTCCTCCGGCGCGTCGCCCCGCCTCTCGTCGGGCAGCACACCGTCGCTCACGCGGGAATTTTCCCTCTTCGGAACCGATTCCGCACGGTCTCCGGGCAAGGCATCACAGCGCCGACACGCCTGGTCACCGGCCGGGGTGCTGCATCTCACCGTCTCCGACGGGCTACTGGCCCAGCAGAGCGTTGACCCGGTGGCGCAGTGCTCCGACGCTGACACCATGACGAACGATCTGTACCTGACGTGAGCCTGCTCCACGACCGGGTCGTGCTGGTCAGCGGCGGTACGCAGGGGGTCGGCGCGGCCGTCGCGGCCGCAGCCGTGCGCGAGGGTGCCCGGGTGGTGATCACCGGGCGCCGGGAGTCACTCGGGGCGGCGGTGGCCGACCGGCTGGGCGCCACGTACGTCCCCTGCGACGTGACCGACGTGGCGCAGGTCCGGGCCGCCGTCGCGACCACCGTGGCCGCCAACGGCCGGCTCGACTGCCTGGTCAACGCCGCCGGGCTGGTCACCCGGGGAACGCTGCTGGAGACCACGCCGGAGCTGTTCGACGCGCACCTGGCGGTGAACCTGCGCGGCCCGTTCTTCCTCATGCAGGCGGCCGTGGCGGACATGGTCCGCCGCGCCGCGCCGGGCTCGATCGTCAACGTGATCTCGGCGTCGGAGCTCGGCGGGCAGCCGTACCTGGCCGCGTACGTGGCGGCCAAGGCGGGGCTGGCCGGGCTGACCCGCAACGCCGCGTACGCGCACCGGTTCGACCGGATCCGGATCAACGGCCTGGACATCGGCTGGACCGAGACCGAGGGCGAGGCGGCGGTGCAGCGGGCCGCCCACGGCGCGTCCGGCGACTGGGCCGCGAAGGCCGCGGCCGAGCTGCCGATGGGCCGCCTCGGCCAGCCGGACGAGATCGCCGAGATGGTCGTCTTCCTGCTGTCGGACCGCAGCGGGGTCGTGACAGGCTCCGTCCTGGACTGGGACCAGACCGTGCCCGGCGCTCACGACTGAACCGATTGAACGGAGGCGCCGGATGGCCGGACGGGTGGCGTTGGTGACCGGGGGTGGGCGCGGGATCGGGCGGGCGATCAGCCGGCGGCTGGCCGCGGACGGGTGCACGGTCGCGGTCAACTACCGGCGGGACCGCGAGGCGGCCGAGGCCACCGCGGCCGGGATCGGCGGCCGCGCGTACCAGGCCGACGTCGCCGACCGGGACGAGTGCGCGGCGCTGGCCGCGGCCGTGGTCGCCGACTTCGGGCAGGTCGACGTGCTGGTCTGCAACGCCGGGATCGCGTCCCGCGGCAACACCGTCGTCGACACCGACCCGGCCGAGCTGGAGCGGGTCCTGCGGACCCTGGCGTACGGGCCGTACTGGCTCTGTCAGGCGCTGGTGCCGCAGATGCGGGCGCTCGAGCGCGGCGACGTCGTGCTGATCTCCAGCGTGAACGCGGCGCACGCGATGCCGGGCGGGTCGCCGTACATGATGGGGAAGCTGGCGCTGGAGGGGCTGGCCGCGACGCTCGCGCTGGAGGAGCTGCGGCACGGCATCCACACCAACGTCGTCGCGCCCGGGCTGGTCGTGACCGACATGGGCGACCGGCTGGCCCGCGCGGTCGCCGGGGTCGAGGCGGCGGCCGCACTGGATCCGCGGTTCCCGTACGGCCGGGTGTGCCGGCCCGAGGACGTCGCCGACGTGGTCGGCTTCCTGGTCTCGGACGCGGCCTCGTACGTCAACGGCCAGCGGATCTCCGTCGACGGCGGCCGCCCGACGATCTCGGGCTAGTGCTCCCGCTCGGCCATCTTCGCCAGCCACCGGTTGTACGCCGCCAGCGCGGCATCGTCGTCGTCCAGGTCGGCCGACTCCGGCTGGCCGGTCCGCTCGGCCATCGTCGACATCCGGGCCCGCTCGGTCCAGCCCGGCTGGAGGGCCGCCGGCGCCCGGCCGTGCAGCCAGACCAGCCCCACCACGAGCATGAGCAGCGCCATCAGGCCGGTGCCGCCGATCCACATGGTGGTGCCGGCCGCGACCGTGTCCGAGGCCGCCGACAGCGCCCAGTCCGGCCGGGCGTGCAGGTGGCCGGCGTCGCCGAGGCCGCCCTCGACGGTGCCGGTCTGCAGCAGCACCACGCCGACCACCGTGTCCACCGGCGTGACCAGGGCGAGCAGCGCCATCCGGGCGCCGCCGGACAGCTGCCAGGGTCCGGGCCGGCGACCGAAGACGAGCTGGAACAGCAGCATCCCGGCGACGAGGTAGGCCAGCTCCTCCAGCACGTGCACGTTCTGGTCGGCCATCGCCCGGTCCATGATCCCGGTGAGGTGCACGCCGATGACCGCGACCGCGTACACCCCGGCGGCGAACGCGGGCGAGGTCAGCCAGCCGACCACCGGCCGGTTGAGGAACGCCTGCCAGGCCGCCGAGCCGCGGGCCGGCAGCGCGTCCGAGACCAGCTGCAGCGGCGAGCCGATCGCCAGCAGCACCGGCGCGACCATGATGAGCAGCAGGTGCTCGATCATGTGCATCCACTCCAGCACCTGCCCGTACGGCTCGATGCCGCTGCAGGTGGCCACCACGACGACCAAGAGACCGCCGAGGAACGCCGCGGTCCGGCCGATCGGCCAGCCCCGGACCCGGGCGGCCCCGATCAGGTATGCCACCGCCGCCAGGCCCACCGCGACGAGCACGCCGGGGCGGCCCTGCGCCTGCCCGGCCAGCTGCCCGAGCTCGAGCGGAGGGAGGTTCACAACCCCACGGTCGCACGCGAACCCCGGACGGTTCCCGCCCGGGGTGGTCCGTCCGGGTCCGGGTACTAGTCTCCCGCCGATGAACGGCCAGGGTTGGGCTCAGGTGGGCGAGCTGGCGCTCGCGTTCGCGTTGTCGGCGGTCATCGGCCTCGAACGGCAGCTGCGGCAGAAGTCGGCCGGGCTGCGCACGCACACGATCGTCGGGCTCGGCTCGGCGCTGTTCCTGCTCGTCAGCAAGTACGGCTTCCAGGACGTCGTGGTCCCCGGCCAGGTGGTGTTCGACCCGTCCCGGGTCGCGGCCCAGATCGTGTCCGGGCTCGGGTTCATCGGCGCCGGGCTGATCTTCGTCCAGCGCGGCGCGGTCCGCGGGCTGACGACCGCCGCCACGATCTGGCTCACCGCCGCCATCGGCACCGCGGCCGCCGCCGGCCTGCCGCTGCTGGCGCTGCTGTGCACGGCCGGGCACTTCGGCGTGCTCTACGGCCTGACCCCGCTGGCCCAGCGGCTGTCCGGACGGCAACCCGCCACCGCGGCGCTGTCCTGCACGTACGTCGACGGCCGGGGTGTCCTGCGGGACGTCCTGGCCACCTGTACGAACGCGGGCTGGGCCGTGACCCGGGTCGAGACGGCCCCGGCCGGCACCTCCGTCGGCCCGGGCGGCGAGTCCGGCCCGCCGCTGGTCCGGGTGGGGCTGGAGCTGCGCGGCACCGGGCCGAACACCGCGCTGCTGGCCGAGCTGAACGACGTCGACGGAGTGGTCGAGGTCCGGACCGAGGACACCGAGGACTACTAGTCCGCCCTACCCGGCACGCCGGACCTCGGCCGGCCCGGGCACGATCTCGAAGGCCAGCGTCATCCGGGTCAGCTCCAGCAGCCGGACCACGACCGGGCTGGGATCCCGCAGCACCAGCACGGCGTGCCGGGAGAACAGCCGGCGGCGGACCGCGGCCAGCGTGGTCAGCGCGTGCGCGTCGAGGAAGGTCGCACCGGACAGGTCGACCTCGACCCGGCTCGGCCGCCGCGCCACCACCGTGTCCAGCACGGCCCGCAGCAGCGGCGCGGTCGCGATGTCCACCTCACCCTGCACGACCACGATCTCGGTCGTGCCCTCGCGGTGGGTGTCGACGACGAACTGCGGCGCTGCGGGGGCGGCGGGGGTCACCGTGTCAGCCTCCTCGGGGAGCGGTAACTGACCAGACCACGATCTCCCGGACAGCCGGGCTCCGGACCGTATTCGCCTGACGGTTGCCTGACAACGAGTCAGGGCGTCGCCGGGGCCGGTCTGAGCACGCTGGAAGAGGTCGGGGTCGGCCGGTCCGTCGCGGTCGGCCGCTCGGTCGCCGACGGCGTGGCGGTCGGAGCAGCCGGCGGCGACCGCAGGATCTCCGGCTCCCCCTGCGCCTTCACCCCGCACCCGGCCAGCGCCGCACCGACCAGCACGGCCACCAGCGCCCGCTTGCGCGCGGGGGCGCCGGTCAAGGGAGCCCGCCCAGCTCCAGCACGAACCGGGCTCCACCGCCGGGCCGGTCGGTCACCGCGACCGTGCCCGAGTGCAGCCGTACGTGCTGGGCGACGAGGGCGAGCCCGAGCCCGCTGCCGGTGTCGTCGACGTGCCGGTCGCGGTCCGAGACCCGGGCGAACCGCTCGAAGATCCGGTCCCGCTCCACCACCGGTACGCCCGGTCCGGCGTCGTCGACCTCCAGCCGGGCCCGCCCGTCGACCCGGCAGACCGCGATCCGGACCAGCCCGCGCCCGTGCCGTTCGGCGTTGTCGACCAGGTTCGACACGACCTGCTCCAGCCGGCGCCGGTCGCCCAGCACCGGCACCGGGCCGGCCGCCTCGACCGGCACCGGCGAGGACCGGGCGACCACGTTCGCGACCAGCTCGCCCAGGTCCAGCCGCTCGGCCGAGAGCCGGAACGCACCCTGGTCGATGCGGGAGATCTCCAGCAGGTCGCCGACCAGCCGGCGGAACCGGCGCAGGTCGGTGTCGAGCAGGTCGATCGCGTGCCGGGCGGCCGGCGAGACCTCGTCCCGGCGCCGGACCAGCACCTCCATCGCGGCGGCCATCGTGGTCACCGGCGAGCGCAGCTCGTGGCTGACGTCGGAGGCGAACCGGGCGTCCCGGGCCACCCGCGCCTCCAGGTCGCCGGCGGTCTCGTTGAACGCCGCGGCCAGCGGGCCGAGGTCCTTGTCGTCGCGGATCGGCAGCCGGGTGGACAGGTCGCCGTGCGCGATCCTGGCCGCGGCCGCGGTCAGGTCGGTCAGCGGCCGCAACGCCCGCCGGCTGGCCCACCAGCCGGTCGAGGCGCCGAGCAGCGCGGTCGCCAGCACCCCGCCGAGCAGCATCAGGCTGATGAACCGGAAGGCCCGGTCCAGGTCCCGCAACGGGAACACCTCGACGTACGCGACCCCGGTCCGGGGCAGCGTCATCGCCACCGCGACCACCGGGGTGCCGGCGACCCGCAGCCGCTGCCGGGCGGTGTCGCCGCGGGCGGCCGCGGCCAGCAGCGCGGCCGGCATGTCCTGCGGGCCGATGTTGTCCGAGACCGTGCCGCCGGAGATCCAGCCGTCCGGCTGCCGGACGAAGATCGCCGCCTCCGGCGAGGAGGCCAGACCGGTGAGCAGGGCCGCCAGGTCGGTCGCGTTGCGGGCCAGGGCGCCGTCGACGAGGCGGGCGTTGAGGATGGCCTGCCGGTCCACGCTCTGCTCGCGCTGCTGCATCATGTAGCCGGTCGTGAGGTTCCAGGTCACCACGGCGACGATCACCGACACCGCGACCGACCCGAGCGTGAACGCGGCGATGACCCGGTTGCGGACCGGGATCCGGCCCAGCTCCCGGCCGACGCCCCGCATCCGGGCGCCACCCCTCACGACGCGACCCCGCGTCCGCTCACGACGCGACCCGGTAGCCGACGCCGCGCACGGTGAGCACCAGCGTCGGCGTGCTCGGGTCGTCCTCGACCTTGCGGCGCAGCCGCCGTACGTGCACGTCGAGCAGCCGGGTGTCGCCGAAGTAGTCGTAGCCCCAGACCCGTTCCAGCAGCTGCTCGCGGGTGACCACGCTGCCCGCGGCCGCGGCCAGTTCAGTGAGCAACCGCAGCTCGGTCAGGGTCAGGTGCACGTCCTCGCCCCGGCGCAACGCCACCCCGCGGTCGGGATGGATGCGCACGTCCCCGGCCGCGAGCACGGCCGGCTCCGGCGGGCGGGCCCGGCGCAGCAGGGCCCGGATCCGGGCCGCCAGCTCGCTGGCCACCACCGGCTTGGTCACGTAGTCGTCGGCGCCGGCCTCCAGGCCGCGGATCACGTCGTCCGAGCCCGAGCGCGCGGTGATCATGATGATCGGCAGGTCGCCCTGGGTCCGTACGGTCCGGCAGACGGCGAAGCCGTCCATCCCCGGCAGCATCAGGTCCAGCAGCACGACGTCGAACCGGTCGGACCGGATCAGCCCCAGCGCGGACTCCCCCGAGCCGGCCTCGACGACCTCGTACCCCTGGTCGGTCAGGCCGAGCACGAGCGCGCCCCGGATGCGCGGGTCGTCCTCGACGAGGAGCAGGCGGTCGGCCACCCGCCCATCCTGCCCCCGGCGGGGTGGGATCGGCGTTCACTCACAGCAACTGGATGCGATCCCCGGGAACGGGAGACTGTGCTCATGGAGCTCGGCCTGGTCGTCCACCCGCGCAAGCCCGTCGCCGGCTCGGTCCGGGTGATCACCGACTTCGCCGCCCGGTACGGCGTGACCGTGGTCGCCCGGCAGGCCGACGCCGACCGGGTCGGCCCCGGCGTGACGCTGGTGCCGGCCGACGGGTTCGCCGAGCGGGTCGAGGCGGTGGTCGCGCTGGGCGGCGACGGCACCATGCTCGGCGCGATGCGGCTGGTGGTCGGGCGGCCGACCCCGGTGCTCGGCGTCAACCACGGCAACGTCGGCTTCCTGGTCGAGATCACCCCGGACGAGCTGCCGGACGCGCTGGACCGGCTGGTCGCCGACCGCTTCACGCTGGAGCCGCACAGCTGTCTCGACCTGGGGCTGGGCGACGCCGACGTCGCGTTCAACGACGTGGTGGTGACCGCGGCGCAGCCCTGGACGTCGGTCAGCCTGGACCTGCTCGTCAACGACTCCGCACACGGCTACTACCGCGGCGACGGGGTGATCGCGTGCACGCCGACGGGATCCACGGCCTACAACTACGCGGCCGGCGGTCCGGTCGTCTCGCCGTCGGCGCCCTCGATCACGCTGACCCCGGTCGCCCCGATGGCCGGCGTGAGCCGGCCGGTCGTGCTCGGCGGCTCGGACGTGGTGACGTTGCGCGGCGGCGACGAGGAGCTGCGGTACGTCGTGGACGGCGCCGTCACCGGCACGCTCGCCCCGCACGCGGAGCTGACCCTGCGGCTGCGACCGGACGCGGTCAACGTGGTCCGCCTCGACGCCGACTCGCACGCCCGCCGCAGCCGGGTCAAGCTCAGCCTGCTGGACCTGCCGCTCAAGCCGGACCAGCTGCTGGAGCTGATCCCGAGCCGGCTGCGCGACCAGCTCCGGACCGCCCGGGACCCCGGCCTGGCCGACGACCACCGCGCGGTCGAATGATCGGGATCGACGTGCCGCTGGTCCGGGCGCTGGTGGCGGCGCAGTTCCCGCAGTGGGCCGATCTGGAGGTCCGGCCGGTCGGGATGAGCGGCTGGGACAACCGCACGTTCCGGCTCGGGCCGTCGATGACGGTCCGCCTCCCCAGCGCGGCCGGGTACGTCCCCGCGGTGGAGAAGGAGCAGCGCTGGCTGCCGTACCTCGCTCCGCGGCTGCCGCTGCCGATCCCGGTCCCGCTCGGGCTCGGCCGGCCCGGGTCCGGCTACCCGTTCCCGTGGTCGGTGTACGGCTGGCTCGACGGTGACCCCACCACGCCGGACCGGATCGACGACCCGGTCGGCTTCGCCCGCGCGCTGGCCGGCTTCCTGGTCACGCTGCGCGGGATCGACGCGAACGGCGGCCCGATCGCGGGCGAGCACAGCTTCTGGCGCGGCGGCCCGCTCGCCTCGTACGACGAGGAGACGCGGCGGGCGATCGTGACGCTGGGCGTCGGCGACACCGCCACCGCGATGTGGGCGGAGGCGCTCGGGTCGGCCTGGACCCGGCCGCCGGTGTGGTTCCACGGGGACATCGCCCCCGGCAACCTGCTGCTCCGGGACGGCCGGCTGGCCGCCGTGATCGACTTCGGCACGTCCGGGGTCGGCGATCCGGCCTGCGACCTGGTCATCGCCTGGACCCTGCTGTCCGGTCCGGCCCGGGACGCGTACCGCGAGGCCGTCGGCCTGGACGAGGACACCTGGGCCCGGGCCCGCGGCTGGGCCCTCTGGAAGGCCCTGATCACCGCCGACTCCCGGGTCCTGGCGATTCTCGGCGTTCAGCGGTAGGCGTCCGCCGCGGCCTGGATCTCCGCCACGAACGCGGCCCACCCGGCCTCGTCCCGCTCGTTCCCGCCCCGCCCGTCGAGCGTCTCCCGCAGGATGTCCGCGTGCCCGGCGTGCTGCGCGGTCTCCGCCACCACCCGGCAGAGCAGGTGCCCGAACGTCGTGTGCCGCCTCTCCGGCGCCCACCACTCCACGACCGCCGGGTGGTCCAGCGGCAGTTCCTCGATCGCCCGGTCCGCGTACGCCCAGACCTCCCGGTAGAGCGCCACGATCCCGTCCCGGGACTGCCCGGCCGCGGCCCACATGTCGCCGCCCGCCCAGACCGAACCGTCGTCGTACCAGGGCAGGGAGACCGGCATCGGCCGGCCGGCGCACGCACCGAGGTAGCCGGCCTCGATCCCGGCCAGGTGCTTGACCAGGCCGAGCAGGTTGGTGCCGGTCGGCGTGAGCGGCCTCCGGGCGTCGTACTCGCTCAGGCCGTCGAGGGCGCGCAGCAGCGAGTCTCGGGACTGCTGCAGGTAGTGCCGCAGGTCGCTGCCGATCATGGCGCGGACCCTAGCGACACCCTCCGACAGAACAGGTGAGGCCGGCTGCCGGCGCGCCCCGGGCCCGGGGCGCACACGTCCTGGACGGCCGCCTGGCGGCGGGGCTGCCGCATCCGCGACCGGAGGCTCCCGGCCCCACCGCGGCCGGCCGCAGCAGCCCGGCCGCCTCCGGTGACAGCGTCCGCAGCCGCCGACACCGTCCACAAGCGACACTGGAAGATCCTCGGTGCCTCGGCCAGCACCCCGAGGAACGATCTGGTCGGCCTCGTCGGCCTTGCCGACCCCGACCCCGACCCGCCACCCGGTCCGCGACGCCGGCTCGGCCGCCGCGCGAAACAGGGCGGCCTTCGCGGTGATCAGCACGATCGCACCCTGACCGGTCCGGACGACCTGACGCAGCACCGAGACGACCGCGGCCAACTCCTCCGACCGCCGCCGCAGCACGACTCCGCTCATCCCCGCCCTTCGACCCCGCCCCGGCAACGGTGACCGGACCGCCGTCCCGTCCACCGCCCTCACCTCGGCGCCCGGCGACGGCCGGGATCCGGACGAGGAGATCTGGCCCGGAGTCGGTATTCACTCGACCGGGTGTCTCAGTGCTGTCAACATTGACTCTGTGCGCAGAGACGATCACAAGCTCCCGACCGGGACCGTTGTGTTCGTCTTCACCGACATCGAGGGCTCGACCCGGCTGCTGCGAACGCTCGGCGACTCGTACGCCGGGGTGCTGGAGCGGCATCGCGCCCTCCTCCGGGAGGCCTGGCTCGAGTACGGCGGCCACGAGGTCGACTGCTTCGGCGACTCGTTCTTCATCGCTTTCTGGTCGGTGGCCGACGCGGTGGCGGCCTGCACCGCTGCCCAGCGCGCGCTGGCCGCCGAGCCCTGGCCGGCAGGCGCGGACGTCCGGGTCCGGATGGGCGTGCACGCCGGGCTGGCCAGCCCGCTCGGGTCCCGGTATGTCGCGGTCGCCGTCCACCAGGCCGCCCGGATCGCCGACGTGGCCCACGGCGGGCAGGTCGTGCTGTCCCAGCAGGCGGTCGACGATCTCGGCGCCGCCGGCCCGATCCCGCTGGGCAGCTTCCGGATCCGGAACTTCGACCGGCCGGTCCGGCTCTTCGAGCTGCCGCACCCGGGCCGGTTCCCGGCCGTCCGGGCGCTGCCGGCCGACGGGCACAACCTCGCCGTTCCGGCCACCGCGCTGATCGACCGGAACCGCGAGGTGGCCGAGCTCGAGACCGCGCTGGCCGAGAACCGGCTGGTCACCGTGCTCGGCACCGGTGGCGTCGGAAAGACGCGCCTGGCCACCGAGGTGAGCATCCGGCTCGCGGCCGGACTGGGCGACGGCGCCTGGCTGGCCGACTGCGCCCCGCTGGAGGAGCCGGCCATGCTGCCCGGGCTCGTCGCCGCCGCACTCGGCATCCCCGGCGGCCCGACGGTCGGATCGCGAGACGTGGCGGCCGCGTTGCGGACCCGGCAGCTGCTGTTGGTGCTCGACAGCTGCGAACGGCACGTCGCCGCGGTGTCCGACCTCGTCGTGACCGTGCTGGCCGAGTGCCCTCAGGTGCGAATCCTCTGCACCAGCCGGGAGCCGCTGCATCTTCCGGAGGAGTCGCTGCGACGGCTGCACCCGCTGTCGACCGCGCAGGGAGCCGGATCCGGTGCCGCCCGCCTGTTCGTCGAGCGGGCCCGCGCGGTCCGGCCCGGCTTCCGCCCCGAGGGCGCCGTCGCCACCGTGGTGGCCGCACTCTGCCGCCGGCTGGACGGGCTGCCGCTGGCACTGGAGATCGCGGCCGCCCGGATGACCGTCCTCGAACCGGACGAGATCCTGGCGGGGCTGGACCGGCAGTCCCGGATGCTGCGGACCTCCGACCGCACCCGGCCGCCCCGGCACCGGGGGCTGGAAACCCTGCTGGACTGGAGCGTACGGATGCTGAGCGCGGCCGAGGCGGCCGCGTTCCGACGGCTGGCGCTGCTCGCGGCCGGCTTCGACCTCGACACCGCGGTGGCCGCGGTCGCCGCCGACGACGTCGACCGGGACCTCGTGCCGGAGCTGGTGTGGTCGCTGGTGGACAAGTCGCTGCTGCTCGCGGATCCCGCCGCCGGTGGAACCCGGTACCGGTCGATGGAGACCGTCCGGGCGTACGCGGGCGAGCTGCTGGCCGAGCACGGCGAGACCCTGGCCTGTGCCGCCCGGCTCGCCCGTCACTACGTCGACCGCTTCGGGGGCGTGCACACCGGGCGGCCCTGGGTGCACGCGGTCTCGGCCGAGCTGGACAACCTGCGCGCGGTGGTCTGGGCCGCTACCGGCGGGACGGAGGACGTACAGGAACGGGCCCAGCAGGTCGCCGCGACGATCGCCCGGCACCACGACGCCGTCCAGTCCTTCCACGCCGGGATCGGCGAGGTGGGCCGGCTCGCCGCCGCGCTGCCGGCGCGGACCTCGGCCCGGGTCGGGCTGCTGAGTCTGCTCGGCCTGTTGTACGTCCGGTCCGGGGACCTCGCGGCGGCGGAGACCGAAGCGCGGGAGGCCGCGGAGTTGCGGGCCGAGACCGGCGCGCCCGACTGGGACGAGGTCGGGGTGGAGAAGGTCCTCGGCGAGGTCGCGATCCGGCGCGGCGAGGCCGGGCGCTCGGTCGCGATCGCCGAGACCGCTCTGCGGGGCCGGCTCACTGCGCGGGGGCGGGCCCGGATGAGCAACCTGCTCGGCCTCGCCCTCGCCACCGAGGGCGCGGACGAGCAGGCCGAACGGGCGTTCCAGGACGAGCTGCGGGCCGCGTCCGAGCTGGACGACGAGCTGCTGCTGGTCCAGGCCCACGGCAACCTGGCCGAGATGGCGCTGCGGCTCGGCACGCCGGTGGTCGCGGCCCGGCATCAGCGGGCCTGTCTGGAGCTGGCCGCCGCGCTCGGCCAGACCGGCATGGTCGCGTTCAGCCTGCTGGCCACCGCCCGGCTGGCCGCCGATGCCGACGGTGACTGGGAGACCGCGATCCGGCTCACCGCCAAGGCCGAGCAGCTGTTGTCGGAGAGCGGGATGACGCCGTACGACGCCGACGTCCGCCTCGCCGAGGACGTCCTGGTCGCGGCCCGGACCCGGCTCGGGCCGGCCGGCTACGCGACCCAACTGGTGGCCGGGCGGTCGCTGACCATCGAGGCCGCGATCGCCGCCGCCGCGGAGCAGCTCCTCCGCGATACCCGGGTGCCGGCCGGCACCCGGAACTGACCGTCCGAAGTGGAGCCACGCCGATGTCGGATCCTGTGGAGCCTCCCGAACCGTCCGTGCTGAGGCCGTTCCAGACGTGGGAGGACCGTGTCGCCTACTCGACCGACGGCCACTTCGCCTACGTCCCGCACCGCATCCTCGTCCGCGACGCCGTACCCGGCAGCGAGACCCTCACGCGCCTGAACAATTTCGTCGACGACGAGCTGATCGGGCTCGACACGGCGAGCGCCGTCGAGGAGGCCGTCGGCTACGGCGTCATCGAGGTCACCTCGGACACCGACATACCGGAGTTGGTCGACGCGCTGATCGCCGCGGACTTCGACGCCCAGCCCGACCATGTCCTGTTCGCCGACGCGCTTCCGGCCAGCCGCCTCTACGGGGACTCCCTGTCGGGTGACCCGCTCTGGGGCAACGGTCTCGCGGGAGACCCGCTCTGGGGTAACCCGCTCGCCGGGAATCCCCTGTGGGGCAATCCCTATCTCGAGGGGCTCCTGCACGGGAACCTCTTCGCAGAGTTGGTGGCGTTGGACTACCCGCTGCCCACGCCGTCGCTCGCCGGACCGCACGGGCGTGAGTACGCGCGATCGGGCCGGGGCCGCAGCGGCGCCCGCCCGGTCGACTACCACTGGGACGGTCAGCTCAAGAACCGCGTCGGCGGCAACGCGGTTGTGACCATCCTGGACGTTCCGCTGCCCTCCGGTCCGTTGCCGCAGATCCTCGACAACACGATGGCGCCACTCCCCGGGCTGGGCGTTGCCGGTGTTCCGGCGCCGGGCGACCCGGACCGGGACGTCGACGGCTTCCTCGACCGGGTGGCCGGGCATGGCCTGTTCATCGCCGGGGTCGTCGCGCAGACGTATCCGGCCTGCCAGGCGAGGGTCATCGACGCGATGAGCAATCTCGGTGACGTCCCGGAATCGGAGGTGGCGAAACAGATCTCGGCGCTCGCCGGCGAGACCGAGATCCTGAGCCTGTCCTTCAGCGGCTACGCGATGCACCACATGGGCTGCCTGGCCAAGGCAGTCCGCCGCTTCCAGCACGGACCACGACGAAGCGAGCACCCGCGGCTGACCGGCGGTGGGGTCGTCGTCTGCTCGGCCGGCAACGACGGTTCCTGGGTCGCGCCCTATCCCGCGGCCCTACCCCGGGTGATCAGCGTGGCCGCCCTGGGGCCTGACGGGCCGGCGCCCTTCACCAACCGCGGCCCCTGGGTCCGGGCCTGCGCGGCCGGCGTCGACGTGGAGAGCACGTTCTTCAACTGGGCCAACGGGACGGAGCCGCGGAATCCGGTCGAGGATCCGGACCTGTTCACCGGGCGGGCGAGGTGGAGCGGTACGTCGTTCGCGACCCCACTGGTGGCGGCGCGACTGGCCAAGCTGGTGGTGAACGAGGGGCTCGCGCCGAAGGAGGCGGTGCCGGTGCTGCTCTCCGCGCCGGGGCTGGCCGGGCTGCCCTGGCTGGGGACGATCGTCACGGCCTGAGCGGGAGCCCGGCCCGCCGGGCCAGCCCGTCGGCGTCGGTGACCCGGAGCCGGCCACGCTCGACGACGATCAGCCCGGCTGCCTCGGCCGACCGCAGGATATGGTTCGCGGTCGGCCGGGTCGTGCCGGACATCTCCGCGACGATCTCCTGGGTGAGGGGGATGGGCGCCCCGGACGCCCGTCCCCCGTAGATGTCGGCCAGCTCCAGCAGCCGCCGCAGCACCCGCTTCTCCACCGGCAGGTAGAGCGCCTCCAGCAGCCGCGAGTCCTGCCGACGGACGTAGCCGGCGAGCAGGTCGACGAGGAACCGGTCGACCTGCGGGTACGTCCGGCGCAGCCGGGCGAAGTCGTCCCGGACCAGCACCCGTGTCTCCACCGGATCCAGCGCCGTCGCCGTGGCGGAGCGTTCCAGCCCGTCGGTCAGCAGCGACATCTCCCCGAACGTCGCCCCGGGCCCGAGCACGGCCAGGATCGCGATGTCGCCCATCGGCGTGGTCGTGGCGATGCTGATGTGCCCGGAGACCAGCAGGTGCAGGCCGTTGGCCGGGTCGCCGGCGTGGAAGAGCACCTCGTTGCGCCGGAAACGCCGGCTCCGGGTCGCGCGCAGCACGCCGCGACGCAGGTCCTCGTCCGTACCGGCGAGGAAGGGGAACTCCACCGCCCCAGTCTGACCGCCCAGGCACCTCGCGAACAGCACGGAAGTGTCCGCGCGAGCACACTCCGTGCGTCACCCGCCGCACGGTCCGGAAGCCGGATCGGCCGCAGGCTCCGGGCATGCTTCAGACCACCCTGCGCGCTCGCCGCCACGGCTCGGCCCTCGCCGCGGTGCTGCTGACGCTGCTGACCGTTGTTGCCGGTGCGGGCAGCGCCTCGGCGGCACCGTCCAGTGTGGACGCTGATGCTCATCTGTTCCTGGATCCGGACACCTCGACGATCGTCGTCGGTGCGGTCCGCCACTACCGCGCTTACCTGGTCGTCGGGGACCGACCGGGACCGGAGGTCACGCCCTCGACCACGTTCGACATCGAGTCGCCGGGCGGCTGCGTGGTCGCTGCCTGCACGGCCGACAAGGCCGGCGCCTACCACGTCGCCGCGCATGCCCCGGATCCGCGCGGGACCGGGAAACAGCTGACCGGTGAGGCGAGCCTCGAGGTCACCGACCAGCGCCCGGCCGCAATCGTCCTCGACCCGCCCCGGGCCGGCGTCGCCATCCGGGCGGTGCAGACCTACCGGGTCCTCGCGGTCCCGGACGCGTCCGCCAAGGCCGTCGACCTCGGCGACGTCACCGCCGCTGCCGGCGAGCTGCGCATCCATCCCGGCGGGTCGTGTCGCGAGGCCGACTGCTCCGCTGACCTCCCGGGCGAGTACACGGTCACCGCAGCCGTCGATCGCTGGGATCTGACCGCCGAGCCGGTCACGCTGGAGGTCGTCGACACGCCGATCGCCGGCCTGCGGCTCGGGCCCGACGACGCCCGCGTGGTCGCCGGTACGCGGCAGCCGTACACGGTCATCGGACTGGATGCGGACGGCGGCGAGCTCGGCGACGTGACCGGGTTGGTCCAGCTCCGGCCCGAAGCCCTGTGCAATGCCGACGGTTGCCTGTCGATGGTGCCCGGCAGGTACCCGATCACGGCCGAGCTGCCCGGCGACCCGCCCCTGATCGTGAGCAAGCCGGTGACGCTCACCGTGGTGGCCGGCGATCCGGCCTCGATCACGCTCAGCCCGGAGTTCGTGAGCGTGGGGATCGGCGTCGAGGTCGAGTACCAGGTCCAGGGCTTCGACCGGGATGAGCGTCCGCTGGGCGATCTCACCAACGCGGAGGTCTCGATCGACGGCGGCACGGTGTGCCCGCGGCGGGTCTGCTCGCGGCGCGAGGCCGGCGACTACACCGTCACGGCCTCCCTGCCCGGGACGACAGTGACGCCGGCGACCGCACAGCTGCACGTCTATCCGGATCCGATCGAGTCGATCGAGATCAGCCCGGACGACGCGACGATCCAGCTCGGGGCGACCCAGCCGTACACAGCCATGGGCTACGGCCCGCAACGCCGACCGCTCGGCGAGATGACCGCGAAGACCGAGTTCACGATGGAGCCGCCCGGGCCGTGTGAGGACGCGCGCTGCACGCCGCAAGAGCCCGGGGATCACCAGGTCATCGGACGGCTGGCCGGGACCGAGAGCACGGATTCGGTCACCCTGCACGTGCTGGCGCCGCCGGAGGACCCGTCCGATCCCGGCGGGACGACCTCCCCACCGACGCCGCCCACCCCGACCCCGTCCACGACGACGCCACCCACCACACACCCGTCAACCACACGTCGGAGCGCGACCCCGACGCCTGCACCCACCGCACACTCGACAACGCCTCCCACGACACCCCCCACCACACCCCCGACGCCGTCTCTCACCACGCCTCCGACCACGCCTTCCACCACACCTCCGACCACGCCCCCGACCACATCCCCGACGCCGCCGCCGTTCCCGCTACCGCCGAGCCCGCCGCCGGTGCCGGGTCTGCAACCCGGTCCACGACCGCCCGCCGAGCCGACCGTCGAACGTATCGAGCTGACGCCGTCCTCGGTGACGGTCGGCGTCGGTGCGGGACAGCGCTTCACCGTGCACGCCTACGACCGCACCGGTACGGACCTCGGCGACGTCACCGCGAGGACCGTGTTCTCGATGGCCCCGGACGGTTCCTGCCCCGCGGCCCTCTGCTCGACGGTCCGCGGCGGCCCGCACGAGGTCGTCGCGGTCCATGCCGGCCGGCGCGCACAGTCGCATGTGGACGTTCGACCCCGGGCGGAGATCGCCGCGCTGGTGCTCGACCCCGGTGAGGCGACCATCTCGGTCGGCGCCGAGCAGGCGTACGAGGTCCGGGCCGTCGACGCTCACAATGCCGACCTCGGCGACGTGACCGACCAGGTCGCGCTCTCGGTCGGCGCTCCCGGCCGGTGCGACGACCGCTGCAGCGCCGACCGGCCGGCCGATCTCCAGGTCGCCGCGACGCTGTCCGGCGTCAACGGCCGGTCGACCCTGCACGTCGTGCCCGAGGAGCCGACCGCGCTGATGGTGGACCCGGCCGCTCCCGCGGTCGCCGCCGGCACACGGCAGCCGTTCCAGGTCCGTGGCCTGGACGCGAACGGCAACGACCTCGGCGACGTGACCGTGCGGGCGACGTTCACGCTGCGACCGGAGAACAGCGGCACCTGCACCGACGCGGTCTGCGTGGCCCGGATCCCGGGCGACCACACCGTCTCCGTGAGCCTGGCCCGCCGGCAGGGCGCCCCGCTCGTCGCGACCGTGCCTTTCCGGGTGGTCGCAGCCGACCCGGCGGCGAGCCGGCTGCCGTGGCTGCTCATCGTCGTCGGCGCGGGCCTGCTGCTGGCCGGCGGCACGACCCTGGTCCGCATCCCGAGCCCGCCCGGTCACCCGGATCTCCGGACGCCGGCCGGGGAGCCGATCCGGATCGCCGGCCGCCCGGCCGCGACCGAGGCGGAGGTCGGCTCGACCGGCCCCGCCGACTGGACCGTACGGATCCGGCCGCAGCCGGACCCGGCGCCGACGTTCGGAGAGGAGCCCTTCGATGGCCGCGACAGCCGTTGACGAGCGGTTCACCGCATGGTCGTTCCTGTACGGCGACAACCGCGACGCGATCACCGACCTCGCCGGCGCGATCGACGAGCACGGCGTCCTCGGCCCGGCCGGCGGCGCCGCCCGCGAACTGGCCCGCTCCAGCGGCGGTGCCGTCCGGGCCGAGCTCGCCCGCTCCGTCCAGGGCCTGCTCGACCTCGACCTGGGTCAGCTGCTGCTGACCGGCTGGCGCAAGTGGACGGTGCTCACCGCGGCCGCCCGCCGCACTCGCGACCAGCCCGGCACGTCCGAGGTCGTCAGCCTGGCCGAGCACACGGTGACCGTGCGCCAGCAGCCCTCGGTCGACCTGCTGGTCCGGGAGATGCGGCTGGCCACCCTGCACGTCGAGCTGACGGTCGAGTTCACCGTCCGCGGGCTGGCCGCGACCGTACGCGGCGGCCGGCTGGTCGCGCTCACCGGCGGATCGTGCACGGTCAAGGCCACCCTCGCTCTGGAGGAGCGGAAGGTGGCCGAGCGGAAGGGTGAGATCCGTCCTCCCCTGCTGGTGCACGTCGGCGCCGGAATCCCCCTGCTCCGCGCGTCCGACGGCAGCCCCGCTGAGCCACCGCCGACCAAGACCGACCCGGCACCGCAACCCGAACCGGCAGCGGAGACCGGGCCAGTCGTACAGGTCGAGCCGGCGCCGCCAGTCGAGCCGGCGGTACGGATCGAGCCGGCCGCGGCGCTCGATGCGGGCCTGGTGATCCACCTCCCGCCGCGGCGGCGGGGGATCAGTCGATCGCCTCGATGATGCGGATCTCGCGGTCGACGCCGCCGTCGAGCGCGCGCAACGCTTCCTGGTAGGCAGCGCTGTGGTACGCCGCCACCGCCTCGTCCACGCTGCCGAACTCGATCAGCGTGGTCCGCTCGGTCGTCCCGCGCTCGAACGCCGCCGCCGGCACGCCCCGGGCCAGGAACCGGCCACCGGCCGCCTCCATCGCCGGCCCGGCCAGCGCGACGTACGCGTCCAGCTTGGCCTGGTCGTGGATCGCGATGACCATGTTGATCCAGTACGCCTTCGCCACGATCTCCTCCTCATAGCCCGCACAGCTCACCCGCGGCAGCCGCGGATACCTCACCAGCTCCGGCCGGGTGCAGCGCACATACACCGTCCCCCGCCGCGTCTCATTCCACCGCGCGAACCGGCACGACCCACACAACCCCGGCTCGACCGACACGCCCCGACCGTACGACCCGGCATTCGGCGTTCCTCCAGCCGGCACCCGGCATGGCGACCGCCGTGCGGCGGAACGCGTCGACTTCTGAGCGGCCGGCTCGGCCCTCGGTTCAGCCGGAGGCGGGTTCGGCCTTGGCGGGGCGGGCGAGCACGCCGGCCTCGCGCAGCTGGTCGATGCTCACCGGGGTCGGGGCGCCCGTCAGCGGATCCCCACCGGAGGCCGTCTTCGGGAAGGCGATCACCTCGCGGATCGAGTCCACGCCGGCCAGCAGCGCGCAGAGCCGGTCCCAGCCGAGCGCGATGCCGCCGTGCGGCGGCGGCCCGTACTGGAAGGCCTCCAGCAGGAAGCCGAACTTCCCCTCGGCCTCGTCCTTGCTCAACCCGATCCGGTCGAAGACGCGCTGCTGCAGGTCGGCCCGGTGGATACGGATCGACCCGCCGCCGAGCTCGACGCCGTTGACGACGATGTCGTACGCCTGGGCCAGCGCGTGCTCCGGCTCGGTGTCGAAGCGATCGGCCCACTCCGGGGAGGGTGCGGTGAACGGGTGGTGCACGGCGGTCCAGCCGGTCTGCCGGCCGTCGTCGTCGCGTACCGGCTCGAACATGGGGAAATCGACCACCCAGACGAACTCCCAGCGCGACTCGTCGATGAGCCCGCACCGGCGGCCGATCTCCTGCCGGGTCGCGCCGAGCAGCGCCCGCGCGTCGGCCGGCTCACCCGCGGCGAAGAACACCGCGTCGCCGTTGCCCGCCCCGGCCGCCTCGGCCAGCCCGGCGAGATGCTCGGGCGAGAGGTTGCGCACGATCGGCCCGCGCGCCTCGCCGGTCTCCGCGTCGAAGGCCGCGTACGCCAGCCCGCGGGCGCCGCGGGAACGCGCCCATTCCTGCCAGGCGTCGAACTCCCGCCGCGACTGGGACGCACCGCCCGGCATCACGACGGCGCCGACGTACGGCGCCTGGAAGACCCGGAACTCGGTGCCGGCGAAGTAGCCGGTCAGCTCGGTCAGCTCGACGCCGAAGCGCAGGTCCGGCCGGTCCGAGCCGTACCGGGCCAGCGCCTCTCCGTACGGCATCCGCCGCACCGGCCGGGGCAGGTCGAAGCCGGCCAGCTCGGACCAGATCCGCGCCACCACCTCTTCGGTGAGCTCGACGATGTCCTCGACGTCCACGAACGACATCTCGACGTCGAGCTGCGTGAACTCCGGCTGCCGGTCGGCGCGCAGGTCCTCGTCCCGGAAACAGCGGGCGAGCTGGTAGTAGCGCTCCATGCCCGCGACCATGAGCAGCTGCTTGAACAGCTGCGGGGACTGGGGCAGCGCGTACCAGTTGCCGGGCTGCAGCCGCACCGGGACCAGGAAGTCGCGCGCCCCCTCCGGCGTCGACCGGGTCAGGTCCGGCGTCTCCACCTCGACGAACCGGCGATCCGCGAGCACCTCCCGGGCGAGCCGGCTGGCTTCCGAGCGCATCCGCAGCGCCGCCGACGGCCCCGACCGGCGCAGGTCGAGATAGCGCCACTTGAGCCGCGCCTCCTCGCCGACCTCGCCGGCGCCCCCGCGCGCGTCGTCGATCGGGAACGGCAGCGGCGCCGCCTCGCTGAGCACCTCGAGCCGGGTCGCGGTCACCTCGACCTCGCCGGTCGGCAGCTCCGGATTGGTGTTGCCCTCCGGCCGCCGCCCCACCGTGCCGGTGATCGCGACACAGAACTCGGCCCGCAGCTGGTGCGCCACGGCCGCCATCTCGCCCTCGCGGAAGACGACCTGCGCCACCCCGGACGCGTCCCGGAGATCGACGAAGATCACCCCGCCGTGGTCCCGCCGCCGGGCCACCCACCCGGCCAACGTGACAGTCTCCCCGGCCATCCCGGCCCGAAGCGTCCCCGCCTCATGCGTGCGGATCACGGCTGCATCTCCTCAGTACGGCGCGCAAGCACCGCTCCACCCTACGGTCCGAGCCCATTTCCGGCGGGGCTGGGGGAGTATGACGCGGTGTCCATCGGTCCTCGTCGCCGCAGGACGGTGCTGCTGGCACCGTTCCTCGCCGGTTTGGTGGCGTGCGGCGCGAACACCACGACAGGACGCGGGAGCCCGGACCCGGCCCAACTCCCGGCCCAGGCCTCCGGCCTCCCCGTACCGGGCGAGACCGCCCCGTCGGCTGCGCCCTCGCCCTCCGTGGTCCCCACCACGAAGCCGCCGGCCGCCCGCCCGTGCCCGGTCGCCGCGACCCTCCCGGATGGCCGGAACGCGGTGCTCGTCGCCGGCTACGAGACGAAGCGCTTCCGCGTCTACTACTGCCGCACCACCACCGGCGCGCTCTACTACCACGGCGCCAGCAAGGCCGCCGCCACCCAGACGGTCACCATCCCGGCCACCCCGATCCCCGGCGGCTACGAAGCGCACCGCACGGTCGACGGCCACACCTTCGTCTACCGGGTAGCCGCCAACACTCTCACCGTCCTGCGAGACGGCAGGACAATCCTCACCGACCCGGTCCTGCACCACCTCTTCACCCGGTCCGGCGACCTGAACCACCTCGGCCGGATCGGCCTGGTCATCGGGCCGGCAACTGCCCCCTGAGCCGGCGCAGCGCGGCCGCGGGCGCCCCGGCCCGGGACCAGGCGTCGACCAGCGCACCGAAGACGGGGGCCACGTCCAGCACGCAGACCCGGGCCCGCGGCGCGACCGCGGTGACCCGGGTGCCGATCCGGTCCAGCACCGCGCCGTCGCCGGCCTGCAGGGTGCCGCCGCCCAGGACCACCTCGACGTCGGTCCGGGCCAGGCGCAGCCGCCGGATCAGCGTGGTCGCCATCACCGCGACCTCATCCGCGAACCCGGCCACGATCCCGGCCGCGACCCCGTCGGACCCGGCCGCGGCGAACACGGCCGGGGCGAGCAGGTGCAGGTCGTCGTACCGGAGGGCGCCGGAGTGCACGGCCACCGCGATCTCCCGCGGTCGCCGCATCCCCAGCCTCACCGGCAGCGTGGCGGTCAGCGCGGTCGCCGGTCCCCGCCCGTCCCAGGCCCGCATCGCGGCGGCCAGCCCCTGCACGCCGATGCTGATCCCGCCGCCGGTGTCGCCGCTGTAGTCGCCGAGCGCCAGGAAGCCGGCGGTACGCCCGGACGGGTGCACGCCGACCGCGTTGATGCCGGCGCCGGACACCACCGCGACGCCCCAGGGCCGCGACGCCCCGGCCCGCAGCACCGCCAGCGTGTCGTTGCACACCACGGTCTCCGCGGCCAGCCCCATCCGCTCCAGCTCGCGCCGGGCGATCCGGAGCTCGACCGGGAGGTCGACGTTGGCCAGGTAGTACGCCGCGCAGCGGGCCTGGCCGGCGCCGGCGTCCCGCAGCGTGTCCGCGACCAGCGCGGCCAGCTGCTCGCGCCAGGCCGCCGGGTCGGCCAGCGGCGACACCACCCCGGCACCGCGCCGGCGGGCCAGGACGCGCCCCGAGGTGGACGCGGCCACCACGTCCGTCTTGGAGTTGCCCCCGTCGATGCCGAGGACGACGTCAGGCAAGGGAGAACCTCGGCAGGAGAGCGCGGTTCGCCTCCAGCAGCGCGTCCAGCAGCGGCACCGCGACGTCCCACTGCCGGACCAGCGGGTTGGCCAGCAACGCCCGCAGCGCCACCGCCCGGTCGCCGGTCCGGGCCGCCTCGATGGTGAGGACCTCGTACGCGGTCACCGCCTGGACGAGGCCGAGCAGCTCCGGCGCCAGCGGTGGGACCGCCACCGGGTGGGCGCCGTCCTGGTCGACGGTCGCGGGCACCTCGACCACCGCCTCGTCGGGCAGGCCGGCGATCGTGCCGTCGTTCCGTACGTCCACGTAGTGGTGGGCGCCGTCGCCGGTCAGCAGCGACGTCACCAGGGCCGCGGCCGCCTCGCTGTAGTACGCGCCGCCGCGTTGCTCCAGCAGCGCAGGCTTGGTGTCGAGCGCCGGGTCGGCGTACATCCGCAGCAGCGTGCGCTCGATCTCCAGCACCTCCTCCGCCCGCTGCGGGCCGGTGGCCTGGGCCCGGACCGCGCGGTCGGTGCAGTAGAAGTAGTGCAGGTAGTACGACGGGATCGCGCCCAGGGTGCGCAGCAGCTCGGCCGGGATCTCGGTCTCGGCGGCCAGGTCCGCGGCAGCGGCGCCGGCCAGCAGCTCGGGCAGTCGGTCCACCCCGTCCACCAGCACCCGGCGGATCCAGGACAGGTGGTTGAGGCCGGCGTGGTCGAGCCGGATCCGGTCCGGCTCGACGCCGAAACGTGCGGCCAGCCGGCGCTGGAAGCCGATGGCGACGTTGCAGAGGCCGACCGCCCGGTGCCCGGCGTCGAGCAGCGCGCGGGTGACGATGCCGACGGGATTGGTGAAGTCGACGATCCACGCCCCCGCCCGCGCCCGCTCCGCCACCAGCTCGGCGATGTCGAGCACGACCGGGACGGTCCGCAGCGCCTTGGCGAACCCGCCCGGCCCGGTCGTCTCCTGGCCCAGCAGTCCGAACCGGCCCGGCAGCGTCTCGTCCACCAGCCGGGTGCGCTGGCCGCCCACCCGCAGCTGGACCAGCACCGCGGCGGCACCGTCCACAGCGGACTCGAGCGAGGTCGTGGTGCGGAGCCCGCCGACGCCGTGCCGGTCCAGGATCCGGCGGGCCAGGCCGCCGACGACGTCGAGCCGGTCCGCCGCCACGTCGTGCAGCACCAGCTCGTCCACCGGCAGGACCGCCGCCCGGCGGGCGAACCCCTCGATCAGCTCGGGCGTGTACGTACTCCCGCCCCCGACCACCGCGATCTTCACCCCGGCCCCGCTTCCACCGATGACGCCGGTGACGCCGGTGACGCCATCGCCACGTGGCAGGCGGCCTGGTGCGCGGGCCCGAGCTCCCGCGGCCGCGGCGTCACCCGGCCGCACTCCTCGACCGCCAGCGGGCACCGTTGCCGGAACCGGCAGCCCGGCCGCGGGTCGATCACCTGCGGCGGCTCCCCCCGGTCGGTCTCCGCGCCGACGTCCAGCGGCGCCCGCGGATCGGGCACCGCCGACAGCAACAGCTGCGTGTACGGGTGTTTCGGGTCGGCGAGCACCGTCTCGGTAGGCCCGGACTCGACCACGTGGCCGGCGTACATCACGATCAGCCGGTCGGACACGTAGCGGGCGCTGGCGATGTCGTGGGTGATGTAGAGGAACGAGACGCCCTCCCGCTCCCGCAGCCCCGCCATCAGGTTCAGCAGTCCTATCCGGATGGACACGTCCAACATGGACACCGGCTCGTCGGCGAGGATCAGCTTCGGCCGGTAGGCCAGGGCCTGCGCGAAGCCGATCCGCTGCCGCTGCCCGCCGGACAGCTCGTACGGGTAGCGGTCCAGGACCGTCGCCGCCGGGGTGAGCCCGACCGCGTCGACCACCCGCTCGGCCTCGGCCGCGCGCTGGGCCCGGTCGAGCTCGGGCCGGTGCAGGATCAGGCCGCGCAGGATCCCGTGCGACACCCGGTACGCCGGGTTGAGCGAGCTGAACGGGTCCTGGAACACCATCGGCACGTCGCCGCGGTAGGCCAGGGTCTGCCGCCGGGTCTTCATCGCCGCCAGCGACGTGCCCTGGTAGCGGATCTCCCCCGCGGTCGGCCGGTGCACCTTCGCCAGCAGCCGCGCGATCGTGCTCTTGCCGCTGCCGCTCTCGCCGACCAGGGCGACGATCTCCCGCGGTTCGATGGCCAGGTCCACCTCGTCGACCGCGTGCAGCCGCCGCCGCGACAGCGCGCCACCGACCTTGAAGTGCTTGGTCAGCCCGGTGGCCTCGATCAGCGGCGCGGTCACGGACCGGCCTCCGGTCCATTGTGGACCAGCGCGCGGCCCGGCGCGTGCAGCAGGCACCGGGCCCGGGCCGCGCCCACCGGATACAGCTTCGGCTCGATCCGCTCGCAGTCGGCGAACGCGACCGGGCAGCGGGGCTGGAACCGGCACCCCGGCGGCGGCTGGGCCAGGTCCGGCGGGCTGCCGGGGATGCCGGTCAGCGGCACCCGCGGACCCCGGATCGACGGGAACGCGTCCAGCAGCCCCCGGCTGTACGGGTGGGCCGGGGTGTCGAAGACCGTCCGGGTCGGACCGGACTCCACCACCTCGCCCGCGTACATCACCAGCAGCCGGTCGGAGAAGTGGCTGACCAGCGACATGTCGTGGGTGACGAAGACGACCGCGAAACCCAGCCGTTGCTGGAGTTCCTTGATCTGGACCATGAGCGAGCGCTGGGCGACGACGTCCAGGGCGGAGGTCGGCTCGTCCATGATGACCAGGTCCGGCGTGAACAGCAGCGCCATCGCGATCATCGCCCGCTGCCGCATGCCGCCGGAGAGCTGGTGCGGGTAGCTGCCGAGGTGGACCGGGTCGATGCCGACCAGCCGGAGCACCTCGACCGAGCGCTCGGTGACCTGCCGGGCCGGCAGGTCCGAGTGCGCCGTGAGCGCGTCCTCGAACTGGGCGCCGATCGAGGTGACCGGGTTCAGCGCGTTCATCGCGCTCTGCATGACGACCGAGTAGTCCCGCCAGCGCAGCGCCCGCAGCTGCCGGTCGGTCATGGTGACCAGGTTCTGCCCGCGGAAGACGACGCTGCCGGCGGTGATCGCCGCCGGCGGGCTCAGCAGCTGGGCGATGGCGAACAGCAGGGTGGACTTGCCGCACCCGGACTCGCCGACGACGCCGACGAACTCGCCCTCGGCCACGTCGAGAGCCACGTCCAGGACCGCGGCGACCGGGCCCCGGGCGGTGGCGTACTCGACCCGGAGATCGCGGACCTCAAGCACGGGTACGGCGGGCACGCTGCCTCCTCACCGGACGCAGGGCCGGGTTGCTGATCTCGTCGAAGGCGTAGTTCAGCAGGGCGAAGGACGCGCCGAGCAGGGCGACGCAGAGGCCGGGGGCGATCGACCACTGCGGCAGGCCGGTCTGCAGCGCCTGCTGGCTCTGGGCCCAGTAGAGCATCGTGCCCCAGCTGATCGAGTTGGGGTCGCCGAGCCCGAGGAACTGCAGCCCGGCCGCGGTCAGCACGGAGTAGAGCGCGGCGCCGAGGAAGTTCGCGACGATCAGCGACGTCATCGTCGGCAGCACCTCGACCACGATGATGTACGACCGCCGCTCGCCCCGGACCCGGGCCGCCTCCAGGAAGTCCCGGTTGCGCAGCGACAGCGTCTGCGCCCGCAGCTGGTTCGCCCCGTACGACCAGCCGGTGACGACCAGCACGATCAGGACGACCAGCAGCGTGCCCTTCCCGGCGTACGTGGCCAGGATGATGATCAGCGGGAACGTCGGGATGACCAGGAACACGTTGGTCACCAGCGACAGCACCTCGTCCGCCACCCCGCCGAGGTAGGCCGCCGACACCCCGACCAGTACGGACAGGACGGTCGCGAAGAAGCCGGCCACCAGGGCGATCACGAGCGACTGCCGGGTGCCGTAGACGAGCTGGGCGAAGATGTCCTGGCCGAGCGTGGTGGTGCCGAGCAGGTGCTGCCGGGACGAGCCCAGACCCGGCGCGAACGCCAGCTCGTTCGGGTCCCGGACCGAGGTGAACAGCTGCGGAACCGCGGCCAGCACCGCGAAGACCGCGAAGATCGCCAGCCCCAGCATCGCCTTGCGGCTGCCCCGCAGCGCGGCCCAGATGCCACTGCCGCGGCGCCGGGTCGGCGCCCGTGGGCCGGTCGGCGTGCTGGTGTCCAGCAGCAGCGCGGTCATCGGCGGCTATCCCTTCGCCCGGGCCCGCGGGTCGAGCCACGCCGTCGCGAAGTCGCAGACCAGTACGGACACCAGCACGGCCACGGTGAACAACATGAACAACGCCTGCATGAGCGGGTAGTCGGTGTTCTGCACGGCGTTGTAGAGCAGGTAGCCGAGCCCGGGGTAGTTGAAGACGTACTCGACCAGGATCGCGCCGGAGATCACGAAGCCCAGCGACATCGCGAAGCCGGACAGGTTGGGCAGCATCGCGTTGCGGGCCGCGTACGTGGTCATGATCCGCCGGTTGGACAGGCCCTTGGCCCGTCCCATCCGGACGTAGTCCTCGGCCAGCGTGGTGATCATGTTGTTCCGCATGGTCAGGATCCAGCCGCCGATCGAGGTGATGAGGATCGTGGCCGCCGGCAGCACCGCGTGGGCGAGCACGTTGGCCGCGAACCCGGGCGTCAGCGACGGCTGCAGCCCGCTGTCGTAGTTGAAGTCGCTGGGCAGCAGCCCGCCCGTCCACACCGAGAAGGTCAGGATGAGCAGCAGCCCGACCCAGAAGTACGGCAGGGCCGAGGTGACGACGAAGACCGGCGGCAGCAGGGAGTCGAGCCGGCCGCCGCGCCGCCACCCGGCGACGACGCCGATCAGGGAGCCGAGGGCGAAGGCCAGGACCGTGGTGATCCCGACCAGCCCGAGCGTCCACGGCAGCGCCTGACCGACCACCTTGGTCACCGGCTCGCCGAGGGTGGCGCCGATGGAGATGCCCCACCGCCCGGTGACCATGTTCCGCAGGTAGTCCAGGTACTGCACGAAGAGGTTCTCGTCCGGCTTGAACCCGTACGAGGTGAGCATCTGCTCCAGCGCCGCCGGCGACAGCCTGTTGTGCGTACGGTCGCGCAGCGCCTGCAGCGGGCTGCCCGGCATGAAGCGGGGGATGAAGAAGTTCAGCGTGAGCGCCGCCCACAGGGTGAGCACGAAGAACCCCAGCCGCCGCAGGACGTACCGCACGAGGCCCCGCCTACTTCTGCGCGGACTTCGAGTAGAGGTGCAGCAGGAGCTGCTCCACGTCCGGGACGTTGAACGCGGCCGGCTGCGCGTACGGGTCGCTCTCCGTCGGCCAGCCCGCGATGTCCGCGGTGTTGTACTGGAACCAGTTGACCGACTCGGTGGTCGGGATGATCGGGATGTCCCGCAGCATCGCCGCGCCGACCTTCTTCACGATGTCGACCTGGCCGGCGTCGTCCGCCGCCGGGTACTGGTCGAACAGCGCGTCGACCTCGGGATCGAGGTAGCGGCCGTAGTTGAAGCTGGCCGGCTTGCCGATGGGGGCGGAGTTCTTCGAGTAGAGCATCTGCCGCAGCTCGTAGTACGGCGTCGGGCCACCGGCCTGGCCGTAGTAGGCGAGGTCGAAGTCGCCGTTGTAGAGCCGGTCGTCGAAGGTCTGCTGGGCCAGGTCGGAGACGGTGAGGTCGATGCCGACGGGCTTCAGCTGCTGCTTGACCACCGCCAGCGAGGCGTCCCAGTCGGTGTAGCCGGTGATCGTGATGATCGTCAGCTTCAGCGGGTTGGCCTCGGTGTAGCCGAGACCGGCGAGCAGGCCCTTGGCCTTGTCCGGGTTCGGCTTGTCGTAGCCGGCCGCCGCGACCGCGGCCCGGTCGTAGTACTTCTGGAACGTCGGCACCACGATCCCGGTCTGGTTGGCGGCCGGCTGCTGCCCGCCCTCCCCGATGAGCGCGATCCGCTGCCGGTCGATCGCCAGCGCGATCGCCTGCCGTACCGCGAGCTTGCTGGTGGCCGGGCGGGACGGATCCAGGTTGGGCACGATCCCGACGTTGGTCACCGGCGGCGACCAGGTGTGGTTCTCCTTGGACTTGTTCAGGTAGAGCGCCGCGATGTTCGGGATGAACTGGCTGCCCCACTGGGCCTTCCCCCCGGCGAGGTCGAGGTTCGCCGGGCCATTGTCGAGGTAGGCCGGATACTGCAGCTTGCTCAGGTACGGCTTGCCCGGCTGCCAGTAGCCCGGGTTCGCGACGTACTGGATGTTGTTGGCCGAGCAGGGGTCCACTGTGTACGGTCCCGTGCCCACCGGCTTCGGGTCGGCCCAGGTGTCCGGGTGCTCCGCGGCCGGGCCGGTCGAGAAGACGTGCTTGGGCACGATGCCGACCTGGTTGGCGAAGTTGAAGAAGTACGGCCCGGCGGCCTGACCGAAGGTCAGGGTGACCTTGTCGCCGGCGGCGGTGACGCTCTTCAGTCCGGCACCGGTCCACAGCGAGTAGAGATCCGTCGAGGGGACCCGCTTCATGACGTCGAAGGTGTAGGCGACGTCCTCGGCCGTGAAAGGCTGACCGTCGCTCCACTTCACGCCGCTGCGGACGGTGAAGACGATCGACTTCTTGTCCGCCGCCCACTGGTACGAGGACGCCAGCATCGGCGTCTCCTTCTGGTCCTGCAGCAGGTTGACGTACACCAGCGGCTCGTAGACGAAGCCGAGCGCGACCGAGTTCACCGCGGGGTTGAACGGGTTGAACTGGCAGGTCCAGGTCTGGCCCTGGACGTTGGCGATGGTGAGCGAGCCGCCCTGCTGGTGGCTGGCCTTGTCGGTGCTGCCGGCCTCCTTGGTCCCGGACCCCGTGCCGTTGTCGGTGGTGGTGGTGGTCGTCGACCCGCTGCAGCCGGCCGCGAGCAGGCTCGCCGACACGGCGACCGCAGCCGCGATCATGGTGCGCCTCATCCTGACAGTCCCTTCTCCAGCTGGGTCGTCCCGAGCACATCGCGGGCCGCGGCCGTGCCGAGCGCGAGCGCGCCCATCAACGGCGCGTCGTACGGGAAACGGGCGCGGACCAGCTCCGGCGGGTACGGAACCGCGGCGTCGAGCGCCGCCCGCAGCCCGCCGACGAGCTGGTCCCAGGCCCGCACCATCCCGCCGCCGACCACGATCCGGACCGGGTCGATCGCGATCGCGAGGTTGGCCAGGTGGTACGCCAGCTCCCGGACGAAGTCGGCCAGCAGCCGGGCGATCCCCCGGTCCTGGGCCGCGCCGGCGAACACCGCCGCCGCGCCGGCCAGGTCGGGCCGGAGTCGGGAAGCCCGCCGCAGCAGGGCTTTGCCGCTCACCGCGTCCTCCAGCGGGACACGGGCGGTCACCGGCAGCCCGACGTCCGGCCACCCCCGCAGGTTGTAGCCGATCTCCCCGGCGGCGCCGTGCCGGCCGGCCAGCACCGCGCCGTTGGCGACGATCGCGACCGCCAGCCCGGTGCCGAGGTTGACGTAGATCCCGGGATCGCAGCCGGCCAGCGCGCCCCACTCCAGCTCGGCCCGGGCGGCGGCCTTGACGTCGGTCGCCAGCCTGACCTCGGCCCCGTCGAACGCCTGCCGCAGCTCGGCGCCGAGCCGGATGTCGCCCCAGCCCGGAATGGCCGGGGCGAGGTGGACACCGTCGTCGGACGGGATGCCCAGCGTCGACGCGCCGACCGCGACCAGCCGGTGGCCGGACGCCGCCGTGGCCAGTAACCGGCGGCCGGCCTCGATCCCGCGCTCCAGGCTGGCGAGGGCGCCCGCCTCCGGCCGGGTCTCGATCGTCCCGGACCCCAGCCGCGTCCCGGCGGCGTCACACACCGCCGTGGCGATCTTGGTGCCACCGAAGTCGAATCCCAGCACGGCCGGCGGAGGCATCTGCGACCTCCCGTCCCTGGACGACCTGGTTGTTAGGAAACTAGACTTCCAATTAACCGGGGCGCAAGACCCTGGCTGCCGACCGCTCGTGCCGGCCTGCATCCGTGGAGGTCCGGACGTGACGGTGGCCATCGGGGGTGGCTCGCCCGCGGGCCCGCAGCTGATGCGGGCGATGAACGAGAAGCTCCTGCTCGACCACCTCCGGCACGGGGGCGAGGCGTCCCGGGCCGACCTGGCGCGGATGTCCCGGCTGTCCAAGCCGACGGTGTCGCTGACTCTCGCCAACCTCGAACGGGCCGGGCTGGTCCGCACCACCGGCGTACGTACGGGAGTGCCGGGCCCGGCCGCCCTGCTCTACCAGGTCCGGCCCGAGGCCGGGTTCGTGCTCGCCCTCGACGCCGGCAGCGAGTTCCTCCGCGGCGCCATCGGCGACCTGTCCGGATCGGTCCGGACCCGCTCGGCCCTGCGATCCTCGGCCTCCCGGGGCCAGGACCGGGTCCGGGAGCTGCGGCAGCTGGCCACGTCACTGCTCGCCGACGCCGGCGTACGGGCCGGCGACGTCACCCAGACCGTGCTCGGCAGTCCCGGCGTGTACGACCCGAGCCGGGACGCGCTCGGCCTGGCCGGCTCGCTGCCGGGCTGGGACGAGCCGGCGGTGCTGGCCTCGCTGCGCGCGGCGTTCGGCCCGTCGCTCATGCTGGAGAACGACGTGAACGCCGCGGCGCTGGCCGAGCGGACCCACGGCCACGGCCAGGGCGTCGACAACTTCGCGTTCATCTCGGTCGGCACCGGCATCGGGATGGGGCTGGTGCTCGGTGGCCGGCTGCACCGCGGCGCACATGGCGCGGCCGGCGAGATCGGCTTCCTGCCGTTCGACAGCGGCCACCGCAGCGACGCCCGGGACGCCCGCCGGCGCGGACGGCTGGAGGCGGCGGCGTCCGCGGCCGGCATCGTCCGGGCCGCGCGCCGGCTCGGGATGCGCGGGTCGGTCACCGCCCACCGCGTCTTCGCCGCCGCCGGCGACGGGGACGAGCGCGCCGTGACGGTCGTGGCCGAGGAGGCCGCGCTGGTCGCCAAGGCCGTCGGCGCGGTCATCGCGGTCGCGGACCCGGAGCTGATCGTGCTCGGCGGTGGCGTCGGCCAGGCCGCCGGGTTCCTCGACGCGGTCGCCGCCGAGGTGGCCCGCTTCGCGCCCGTACGGCCGGAGCTGCGGGTGAGCGCGCTCGGCACCCACGCCGTCGTCGACGGCTGCCTTGCCGCCGGCCTCGACCGCGCCTGGGAGACGGTCATGACGACGCTGCTCACCGCCTGAGCCTGGGCAGACTGCCCTCCCCCGGGCGTCGTCCTGCTGGCCGGCCCGGGCGCATCCGGTAGCGACCGCGGACTCGCTCCGGACCGCACACAGGGCTGTGACCTGGCGGTCAGGGCCCTGCGGTCTGTCTCAACCTGACGCGCGCTCGGCAGGACTCGAACCTGCAACCAGCCAGCCGGGCTGCTATGCAGGCGCTGGCGCGGCTGCGGGGCAGGCAAATGCGGACCTGGGCCGCTTCCTCGCCGGCGTCCGGGAGACGCTCCGGCCCCTCCAATGCAGGACAGAGCCGGCCGCGGTCGAAGTCCCAGTGTCCGCGATGCCGGCCAGCCGTTGGGTCGGCGGCGCGGCGGTCGGCCTCGGGAGCGCTGTCAGCCCCGGCCGGCGCGGGCGGCGAGATGGCCGGCGAGGAAGTCGGTCATCCGCAGGGCGAAGGCATGACGGGCCATCGGCTGGCAGTGGTGGCTGGCGCCGTCGGCCCGGGTGAACCGGGCCAGGACCTTGGGGCCGGGCAGGGCGTCGTAGAGCTGCTGCGGCTGGCCGGGGAAGAAGGCCTCGTCCTCGGGATCGGCGACCAGCAGCGGCGTGGTGATCCGGTCCACGACGTCGGCCATCCGGTACCGGTTGACCTCGGTGTAGAGCTCGAACGGGGTGCTGTGCCCGTACGGCTTGGCCCGGAACGCGAACCGCCGCGCCACCGCCGGGTCGGCCTGGGCCATGCCGGTGTCCATGAGCCGGTCGAAGGTCTCGGCATCGCCGGACTCGAAGACCGTGCGCAGCGGCGCGGGCAGGTTGTCCGTCCACGTCAGGCTGACGTCCCAGACGCCGCCGTCGGCGGCGGCCGCGACGAACCGGTGCTCGAAGGCGAGCGCGCGGGGCAGCCAGTAGCCGCCCTGGCTGACCCCGTACGCCAGCAGCCCGGCAGCGTCCACATCGGACCGCTCGACCAGGGTGTCGACGACCGGGGTGAGCGCGGCCTCCCAGTCGGGCCGGAACGGGACGTCGC